>JANMLE010001558.1:0-2007 GCA_031372385.1 Planctomycetota bacterium
CCGAGTTGGCGCGCGTCTGTGACACCATCGCCATCCTGACCCACGGCCGACTGCGGGCGTTTGGAACGGTCGATCAGATCGGCCAACAGATCTCACAGCGCCGCACGATGGAAGCGCAGTTGCTTGGTGCGGACAAGGTCACTCAGGCGGCCGAGATCATTCGCAAGAACCTGGAATCGGACGCGGAAGTGACGGAGTCGCCGCTGGAAGCGCTGGTCCGGTTTCGAACCGCCGTGCCGGAAGCGAGGCTCGGGGAGTTGCTCGGCGAACTCGTGCGGGCGAACGTTCCCGTCACGCAATTCCGCGAACTTCAGACCGATCTCGAAGAGGCGTTCATGACGTTCGCGAACGCGAATCCCACGGCGGGTGATGGCCGGGTCGCCACTGCGGCGACAGGAGCCGCTCATGGCTAATCCCATTGTCCAGCGGGAACTGGTCGGCATTCTGCGCGAGCGGCGCACGTTCGTCGCGCTCGGTCTGTTGTCACTGGTGTTCGCGCTGATGATCGCGGTGCGGTGGCCGACGGAACCGCGCATGGCGCTGTCGGGAAGCCGGTCGGGGGAGGTGTTCAAACTGTTCATGCTCGGTCTGCTTGGTGCCCTGCATCTCATGCTGCCGGTGTTTCCGGCCACAAGCTTGGTCCGGGAGCGGAACCGCGGAACACTGGCGCTGCTGCTGAACACGCCGCTGGGGGTGTGGAAGATCTATTCGGGCAAGTTGCTCGCGGTGTTCGGGCTGGCATCACTGATGCTGTTCGTCAGTTTGCCCGCGGCGGCGGCGTGTTATGCGCTGGGAGGCATTCGGCTGGTCGAGGGACTCGGCGGCTGCTACCTGCTCCTGCTGCTCACCTCGTTGGAGTTGTGCGCCCTGTCCCTGTTGGTGAGCAGCACGGCGACGACGATCGATGCCGCCATCCGCGGAACGTACGGACTGATCCTCGGGTTGGCACTGGTGACGCTGGTCCCGCATGCGTTGTTTGTCGGCAGCGGCGGACTGACGGAAACCGTGGCCGACTGGTTGCGCTGTCTGTCGCCGGTGGCCGCGATGCTGCCGCTGCTCGGCTCGGGGGACGTGGCGTCACACGGCATGGCCACCACCGTCGGAGTCCCGCTCCGGTTCATGGTGCTCTCGTGTGCGGTCACCGTGATCTGCTCCGTGTGGACGATCAGCCGGTTGCGTTTCGGCATCTTCGACCGGGCGCGCAGCACGGGGACCGTGGTGGACGAGCAGAGCCTGCAGGTGCGTGCGTTTCGGCGACTGATGTTCGTTGTCGATCCCGGTCGCCGATCGCGGGCGATGGGCTGGCTGGTCAACCCGGTGATGATCAAGGAGTTTCGCTGCCGCCGGTTTGGACGGCTGCACTGGTTGCTGCGGTTGGTGGCCGTGTGCGCGGTACTGGCGCTCGCGCTGGCGATACTGACCACCACGCGGACCATCGCCTGGGACGTGGCAACGATCGGCGGGATCCTGGTCGTGCTGCAAGTCGCCCTGCTGGTTCTGATCACACCCAGCCTGGCGGCCGGTCTGATCTGCACCGAGCGTGAATCCGGTGGATGGGTTCTGCTGCAAATGACCCCGATGTCTGCGATCCGCATCCTGTGGGGCAAGCTGTTGTCGGTCGTGCTGACGCTGGCGCTGGTCCTGTGTGCGACGCTGCCGGGATACGTGGTGATCGTCTTCATCGAACCCGGTCAGCGGCCGCAGATCGAACGAGTGGTGTTGTGCCTGATCATCACCGCCGCATTCGCCACGGTGAGCACGGCGGCGATCGGCAGCCTGTTCCGTCAGACGGCGTTCGCGATCGCCACAGCCTATTCGTTCCTGATCGCCATCTGCATCCTGCCGCTGTTGGTCTGGCTGGGTCGCGGTGCCCCGTTCGGTCATGACACCGTCGAGACCGCGCTGATGATCAACCCGATCGCCGCCACGCTGTCAGTGATCCGGTTCCCCGGCTTCCGCGAATACGACCTGATCCCCGGTCATTGGTGGGTCATCGGAACACTGTCG
>JANMLE010001561.1:0-1018 GCA_031372385.1 Planctomycetota bacterium
GCCGAGCATGTCGGCCTGCACCCGTCCGGGTGTGCTGAGCCCTGCGCCACGGATCGAGTCGCCCTGCGACGCGACGTTCCGAGGCTTGCCGTGACGAAAAACCGCCGTTGTCCGCCCGCAGGAGCGAGTCCAAACAACCTACCCGACCTCAATCCGCTCCGCCAACTCCTGCCCTAGCGACCGAAGGTCCAGGAACCGTTCTGATCCGGTAGGTCCCGCTTGCCGAGCGGGACCTCTCTTCATTGCACGCTTCGTGTTGAACAGGTCCCGTCCGGCAGACGGGACCTACCGAGCGAGCGAAGGTTCCAGGAACCGCGCTCGCTCCTTGTCACAGGCTGTTCAGCCAGAGTTCCAGATGGGTCCAGCCTTCGGGGCCGGCGACGCGGGCGGATCGTTCCCAAGCGTCGGGGAGGCCGTCGGTGTCGGGTTGGGGTTCTTGCCGCGCAGCACCGGCCAGGCGTCGTCCGCGATCGTCTGCTTCTGCCGTCCCGTGCCGTCGCGCACTCCGGGGCGTAACGATTGGCGGTGGAAGGAAGTTTCCTTGAAGCCCTTCTATGGAGCAATCGAAATGCGCTTGGCCATCACGATGTAGGTTTTCTCGCCTTCCTGCGAATCGGGGATCGGCTCTGGACTGACCATCGTGAAACCGCATTCCGTGTAGACGCGGATAGCCTTCTCGCTTGTCCGGTTCCTTGCGTCCTTCCAGACACCAACGCATGACTCCGAAGTGGTCGTCATACGGATGCGTGAAGCTCTTGATGATCGCGGTCTTGTCGAGCACCCCCGCGGTCAGCGGCATCATCTCGCAGACGAGTGCGCCGGGAATCTTGGACTGGATCGAGCGATACGGGCCGCGAATCTCGACCGGCGCGAGCGGCTTTGGATCGAACGTCTCGAATTGACTCGGCCCGCCGCCCAGCCAGATTTGAATGACCGCAGTGTCCGGCGCGATCGAACCCTGTTCCGCCGCGAGCGATCGCAAACGCAGAACGTCTCCGAGTCCGAGACCCGCTCCGCC
>JANMLE010000670.1:0-6056 GCA_031372385.1 Planctomycetota bacterium
AGGCTACTTTGGTCTGAGGCGCAGCCCTCGCGGGAGTCTTCGGAACGCACCATCACGGGAACAATGATTCTCCTGCCGGTGCGTTCCGAAGACTCCACGCACCCTACGGCGACACGACTCTCGGAAGTAGAAAATCCACAGCCCCTTACCGCCACTTCAGGACCGCGCGATGAACCACGATGACCGCCAGCGATTGGTTGCCGCCGCTTGTGCCGTGCGCGAACGGGCGTATGCGCAGTACTCGAACTTTCTGGTCGGCGCGGCCTTGCTGGCCGAGACGGGTGAGATCGTCGCGGGGTGCAACGTCGAGAACGCCTCGTACGGGCTGACGATCTGTGCCGAGCGGAACGCGGTCTTCGCCGCCGTGGCGCAGGGACTGACCCGGTTTCGCGCGTTGGCGTTGGCGACCGTGGGCGGTGTCACCCCGTGCGGTGCCTGCCGCCAAGTGCTGGCGGAGTTCTGCGACGACCTGCCGATCTGGATCGTGGATGTGAATCACCCGGACCGCGTGATGGAATCGTCGCTCAATCAACTACTGCCGGATCGCTTCACGCTGTGACGCAGTCGGCGGGTAATGATTGACCCGTAGGACGGATTTCCAATCCGTCCGTCAACGCCGGACGGATTGAAAATCCGTCCTACGAGATAGACCGGTGATTCCCCCCCGGGACTGCCAAGTTGCCGTGACGAAGCCCGTTCTCCGCACTCGCGATTCGACAAAAGAATCTTCCGCATTGCTTCAGATCCCCGCTGCCGTCCGGTTATCATGCCCGCCCGTCACGACCCGTCTGGCCCAGACTGGCAGGAGCCTTGCATGCGTCCGCTCGATCTCTCTTCGCTTGTCCGTCCGCTGCTGATCAGCGCCGTGATCGTCATCGGCTCGGCCCCTGACACGAGCCGCGCTGCCGAGCCGGAGTTGAGCTTCAATCGCGACATCCGTCCGATCCTGTCGGCGAACTGTTTCGCCTGTCACGGATTCGACGCCAAGCAGCGCAAGGCCGACCTGCGGCTCGATATTGCCGAAGGGGCGCTGGCCGAGCACGACGGACATGTCGCCATCAAACCGCGCGACGTATCGGGCAGCGAAGTCTGGCGGCGGTTGACTTCGGACGACCCCGATGTCGTCATGCCACCCCCGTCCACCAAGAGGAAACTGACCGACGAACAGAAGCAGACCATTCGCCGCTGGATCGAGCAGGGGGCTGCCTATCAGAAGCACTGGGCCTTCGAACTGCCGGTCAAGGCGGCGCTTCCCGCTGTGAAGAATCCGGCTTGGGGAAAGAATGAACTCGACCGATTCCTCCTGGCCCGGCTCGATCAGGCGGGATTGGCGCCGCAGCCCGAGGCTCCGCGATCGACGCTGATCCGCCGCGTCGCCTTCGCCCTGACCGGCCTGCCACCGACCGCCACCGAGGTCGCGCTCTTCGAAGCGGACCGATCTGCGGAAGCGTACGAACAAATGGTCGACCGTTACCTCAAGTCGCCGCGTTATGGCGAAGAGATGGCGCGGCACTGGCTCGATGTCGCGCGGTATGCCGACACCCATGGACTGCATCTCGACAACGAACGGACCATGTGGGCCTACCGCGACTGGGTCATCCGGTCGTTCAACAGCAATCAGCCGTTCGACGCCTTCACCCGCGATCAACTCGCCGGCGACCTGCTGCCGAACCCGACGCCCGATCAAATCGTCGCGACCGGTTTCAACCGGTGCAACGTCACGACCAGCGAAGGGGGGGCGATCGAGCCCGAGTGGATCTATCGCTATGCGGTCGACCGGACCAGCACCACCATTCAGACCTGGATGGGCCTGACCGGCGGCTGTGCCGTCTGTCACGACCACAAGTACGATCCGCTGTCGTCGCGCGAGTTCTATTCGATGTACGCGTTCTTTTACTCGGCCGCCGATCCGGGCATGGACCGCAACACGAACAACACCGATCCCTTCTTCAAGCTGACCACTGCCGAGCAGAAAGCCGTGATCGAGCAACTCGCGTCGCGGGAACAGCAGGCCAAACAACAATTCGAATCGCAGGCCGCCAAGTTCGAGTACCGCGATCCCGCGGAATCAAACCCCGCTCCCGAACGTCGACCGATCGAAGACGTCTGGCTCGACGACCTCTTCCCGGCCGGGTCGAAGCCCACCTGCTCATCGCGCAACCCGTCGGTCTGGTCCACCGCCCCGGAAGTGGAACCGCCGCTCGGTCGCCGCGCGTTGAAGCAGTTCAGTGCCTCGAACTACCAGGACAAGTTTGAAAACCCGCTGCAACCGTTCGTGATCCCGGACAACGCGAAGATCGTGGTCTCGGTGCGCGTCGATCCGTTCGAGCCCTCCGCCGCGTTGATGCTCGAATTGATCACCAGCCGCGGCAACAAGCGGGTTCACTGGGGCGAACCCCAGCGCTACGGCAAGGCTCGCGACGACAAGAACTGGCTCGGCGAGATCCCCGCCGCAGGCCAGTGGGTGCAACTGGAAATCCCCGCCGACAAGCTCGATCTAAAGCCCGGCGACGCGGTGCGTGGCGTCGCATTGGCACAGTTCGGCGGCATCGCTTGGTGGGACGGACTGAAGCTCGTTGGCGACGTCCTCCCCGCGACCGACGTCCGATTGTCGTTCACAACTTGGTGGAAGGAACGGGCCGGCAAAGACACCCCCGGCGTACCGGCCGACTTGATCGCTCTCCTGAAGGCCGGACCTCCGGCACCTCGCGCGGCAGATGCAGACGCAGCCAAACCCAAGGCCGATGGCGACAACCCGGCTCAGGATAAGCCAGCTCAAGAGCAGCCCGATTCGGAGAAGGAAAAACAGTCGGCGGCGCTGCGGGCGAAACTGCTGGCCTTCTATTTGACACAGATCGCGCGTCTGGATGACCCCGAGCTTCGTCAACATCAACAAGCGTGGCAGACGGCACTGGCCGCCCGTACGGCGGTTGAGGAATCGATTCCGGGAACATTCGTGTTCAAGGATCTCGACAAGCCGCGCGAGGCGTTCGTCATGCTGCGCGGACAATACGATAAGCCGGGTGAGAAGGTGGAGCCGAACGTCCCCGCGATCTTCGCGCCGCTCAAACAGCGAACGACCGGCGATGGCGCGGCCGCAGTCCCGGCCCGTCCGAACCGTCTCGACTTGGCCGAGTGGTTGCTCGCCCCCGATCATCCGCTCACCGCGCGCGTCACTGTGAACCGGTTCTGGCAGCAGTTCTTCGGCACGGGGCTGGTGAAGTCCAGTGACGACTTCGGGTCGCAGGGGGATTCGCCCAGCCATCCCGAATTGCTCGACTGGCTCGCCCTCTGGTACCGCGATCACAATTGGGACACGAAGGGGCTGGTCCGCCTGATGGTGACATCGGCCGCGTTCCGACAAGAGGCCCGCGTCACCCCCGACCTGTTGCGAACCGATCCCCACAACCGTCTGTTCGCCCGCGGCCCGCGGTTCCGTCTGGATGCCGAGCAGATCCGCGACAACGCCCTGTACGTGAGCGGTCTGATCAACCTCGACATGGGCGGACGCGGCGTGAACAGTTACCAGCCGCCCAACATCTGGGAACCGGTCGGCTACTCGGACAGCAACACGCGGTTCTATTTGCAGGACCACGGGAAGTCGCTGTACCGCCGCAGCATCTACACGTTCCTCAAACGCACCGCCCCGCCGCCGTTCATGAGCAACTTCGACGGTCCGAACCGCGAACAGTTCTGCACGCAACGGGAACGGAGCAACACGCCGCTGCAAGCCCTGCAACTGCTGAACGACACGCAACACTTCGAAGCGGCGCGGGCGTTCGGCGAGCGTATCCTCACCGAGGGAGGCGCGACTCCCGAAGAGCGGATCACGTTCGCGTACCGCAACACGCTGTCACGTTCCCCCGCCGCCGACGAACTGGCCGTTGTCCAGCAAGCGCTGAAGCAGTGTCTCGCGCGCTACCAAGCCGACCCCGCCGCTGCGAAGCAGGTCATCGCGGTCGGAGAATCAAAGCCGCGGGGCAACCACCAGCCGACCGAACTGGCGGCCTACACGCTGATCGCCAACCTGATCCTGAACCTCGACGAAACAGTGACACGCAACTGACGGCGTGTGGCGAGTGTTCTCGACAACTCGCTGAGCCTCCGGGCTGGCTTGAGTCATTCATGACTTGAACCACGAAATACTCGAAAGACACGAAAGTCTGGAGGTTGAGTCGAATGTCATGGAAAAGACTGTGTCGTTTCACGCACGCACTGGCATGTCACGAAACGTATCTCACCGTTTTCCTTTCGTGTGTTTCGTGGTGAATCATCCGGGCTAGCGCGTCCCGGCTCATTCCGCTTGAAAGTCTTGCCCTCCCTCAACTGACGCTGCCCGAGACGTGACCGATGACTTTCGCCGCACAATTCGGTTCGACGCGCAGACGCGATGCGTTCTTACCGATGGTCATCGGTTGCATCACGGCCTTGGTGGTGGGAACCTCCTCTCACACGACCCGCGCCCAGGACGCCGCCGCCCACTTCGAAAGCAAGATCCGTCCGCTGTTGATCGCCCGCTGCACCAAGTGTCACGGAGCGGCCAAGCAGGAGGCTCATTTGCGCCTCGATACCGCCGCGGGATTCCGGCAGGGTGGCGATTCGGGGGCCGTGGTGACGCCACAGAAGCCCGGTGAAAGCCGGTTGATTCGCGCGGTCCGGCACGAAGACGGATTGAAGATGCCGCCGGACGGACGACTGTCCGACCAGCAGATCGCGGACCTGTTCGAATGGGTCAAGTCGGGTGCCCGCTGGCCGGGTGATGACGCTGTCGCGCAAGCCGGCGCGCCGACCAAGCAGGTGTCGCCGTTGCAGCCCAATGCAGGCGAGCTGGCGGCGAGTCTGCAGCTTTGGCTGCGCGCCGATTCACTGACGCTGGCCGATGGCGAGCCCGTTCCTGTCTGGCCCGATCAGAGCGCGCAGGGACGCGACATGTCGGCCACCAAGGGAATCCGAGTCGGCGGTGTCGGCCTGCCGGCGAAGTTCGTCAAAGAGAGCCAATTGCAGCGGCGACCGGCCGTGCGGTTCGACACCGGCACCGGCTTGGCCACATCGCCCCAGCATCCGGTCGCCATCCGGGGAGACGCGGCGCTGACAATGGTGCTGGTGATGAACCTGCAACCGCACACCGCGCAACCTCCGCATGATGGCGTCCTGGCGATCGGCAACCCGGCCAATCCCGGCGGTGATCCGGGCAAGCCGCTGGCGGCGCTCGTGCAGATCAATCAGGGGGAAGACCACGCCCTCCATTTTGCGGGGGGTTGGAACCACGACGCTTCAGCGGGCCGCGGCTCGTTCAAGCCCTATTTTCAGCAGCCGATCATCCTGACGGCCACGAAGCGGCCGGGGCCGATGCGCACGACGTCGCGACTGTACATCAACGGTGAGGCACTCGGCACGAACCCCGCTGGAGACCTGGAGGGACGTGACACGGTCCCAGACATCCAGCACCGCACCGACATTGGCGCCTACATGGGCAAGGCCCTCAATTGGTCCGGCAGCATCGTCGGTGATGTCGGTGAAGTCCTGATCTACAACCGAGTCCTCACCGACACCGAACGGATCGGTCTCGAAACGCACCTCGCGGAAAAGTACGCGATCCCGGTCCGCAGTCAGACGGTCGCCGCGCCCGCCGTCTTCAGTGAGCAGGAGAAGTCGCACTGGGCCTATCAGCCGGTGCAATCCGCCGCTCTCCCGACCGTGAAGAACGAGGCGTGGGCCGCATCCCCGATTGATCGCTTCGTGCTGGCGAAGTTGGAGGCGGCGAAGTTGGGCGTCTCTCCACGCGCCCAACCCCGGTCGCTGATCCGGCGCGTCACGCTCGACTTGACCGGGCTCCCTCCCACGCCTGAAGAAGTCGATGCCTTCCTGACGGATGACTCACCGCAAGCCTACGAAACAGTCGTAAACCGGCTGCTCGATTCGCCCCATTACGGCGAGCGCTGGGCCCGACACTGGCTCGACGTCGTGCGGTATGCCGAGACCACCGCCAACGATGCCAACGCCGTGATGCGGTTCGCCTGGCGGTATCACAACTATGTCATCGATGCCTTCAACCG
>JANMLE010001103.1:0-4287 GCA_031372385.1 Planctomycetota bacterium
CGGATGGCCAGCAGCGTGGCCGCCAGTTCGACGCTGCCGGCCGCTCCCAGCAGATGCCCGAGGCCCCCCTTCAGGCTGGAGCAGGCGATCCGATCGGCTGCTGTTCCGAACACGGCGCGAACGGACGCCGACTCGACGCGGTCGTTGGGAATGGTCGCCGTGCCGTGCAGGTTGATGTAGTCGGGCAACTCGGGGACGACGCCCCGCAGATCGCGCAGCAAGCGCTTGAGCGAAGTCCCCTCGGGGTCGAGTTGTGTCAGTCCGGCGGGATCGGCCAGCATCCGGCCGCCGAGCCACTCCGCATACCAGCGGGCCCCGCGCGCGACGGCGTGTTGGTGCGACTCCAGAATCAGGCAGCCCGCCCCTTCACCCACGATGAACCCCGAGCGGCTGCGATCGAACGGGCGACACGCCGTCGACGGATCTTCATCAAGGCGCGCGAGAATCCCCAGTCGCTGAAATGATCCCAGAATCGCCGGTTGCAAAGAGGCATCCGAACTGCCGGCCAGGACGACGTCGCAGCGTCCGTCGCGGATCAGCTCAAATGCGCGCAGACAGGCGGCCAGTCCCGTCGCACACGCGGCGATCGGCGCGAGCACCGGTCCCGTGCAATCGAACGCTGCCGCAATGCATCGCGCCGCCGCATTCGGCCAGACATCCAGCCATGCATCGGCGGGCTCGGCCGGGTGATCAGGGTTCGCCGAGTGACCGCGGTTCGCCAGCAGGCGCGCCGCGGTGTGCAGCCCCCCCTTGCTCGTCCCGAACACCACGCCGGTGGTCTCGTTCGACAGCAGACGCGCATCGAGTCCGGCATCCTGAACCGCTTCCGCTGACACGCGCCGAGCCAGCGCGATGACGGGATCGATCCCACCGTCGACAGCCTCACGCGGAAGTTCGCACGGCGCACCGGCCATCCGCGCGGAGCCGGTCCATTGGGGGGAGGTCAGCCAGCGCGATGCCGAGCGTCCTGCGACCAGCGATTGCCAAGTCGACTCGCGATCCGAACCGAGCGGCGTCCACAGTCCAATGCCCGTAATGACCACGCGCGTGCTGGCGGCGGAAGAAGCATCGAAACGGGAAGGGATCGTCACAGTGTCGGGCCTGGCCCAGATAATTCATGAGTAACCACGAATCGCACAAATCTCACGAATCAGAAAAGGCTTCCGAGCCAAGGCGGGGATGCGGAGTGCCGGACTGCGACTGACGGAATTGTTGCCGCCTCTTTCGTCCTGTCTTCGGATTCGTGTCATTCGTACTACTCACGTTTTGTTTCTTCGCGCGGCGCGAAGATTTTCAGAAGCACATCGGCCCCACTCCACATTCGGGAAGTGAAGCACCCCACACAGGGCGGCAGAAAAGCGAAGACGGAACCACTAATCTCTCGAATCACACGAATCTGAAGAGAAGGCGGAAACGAAGAGCGGGCGGAAAGAACGTGTGTCACGAGACTCCCCTGTCTCTGCATTTCTTCCCCTCTTCAGATTCGTGTGATGCGTGAGATTCGTGGTTGCGTCTTTTCCTCTTTCGTGCCTTTCGCGTTCTGGAACTCAACGACTCTCCGCTTTGGTTGCGGCCGAACGGCCGCGCCGCGAGATTCGTGGTGAATCATCCGGTCTACGTCCGTTGGCTGGAGCGGCAGACGGCGAACACGGCCCCCGCGAACAGCAGAACCACCACGATCCCCTCGACGATGTACATCCGACCGGGGGCCGTCGTGTTGGATGGCGGTATCGGGGCTCCCGCCTTCGGGGCCGGGGCCGCCTGAGCCAGCGGGACCAGCAATCCGCCCGCTTGTACGGAAGGACCATGCGCCACGGCGGCTGCCAGGCAAGTTGCCGCCAGAACACCGCAGCGGATTCGTCGTCCCAACAGATGTCTCATTTTCGGCTCCTCGTTCATCCGAAACCGTGGTTCATTCGCAATCGCAGGCAGTGACAGAAGACTCTAGCGTCCCTGTCCGCTGTTGCAAACGGTGACAGACCCGAACGGTTCGACGGGGTTGTTTCGCAACTTCAACTCAGGCCCAGCAGCGTTCGAATGGTCGCTGCGAGATCCGCCTCGCTGACCGTGGTCGCTTCACTCGACTTCAGGTTCTTCACCTGCCAAACGCCTTTCGCGAACTCTTCCGAACCGGCGATCAGAGCGATCAGAAATCCCTTGCGGTCCGCGTACTGCAACTGTTTGCCGAGCTTCTTGGCGTCGGGATAGACTTCGACGTTGATCCCTTCGGCTCGCAGGGCGCGACCGACGCGGAGATAGTCGCCGAGGCGCGACGCATCGAACTGCGTGATCAACACGGGAGCGGGCGTGGCCTGTGTTCCCAGCAGTTTCAGTTCTTCCATCGCCGCCAGCAGCCGGTCCAGCCCGAGACTGGCACCCACACCCGGCAGGCGTTCCTTGGTGAACAGGCCGGCCAGATTGTCGTACCGACCGCCCGAACAAATGCTGCCGATCGAGGGGAGGTCGCCAAGGAATGTTTCGTAGATCGTGCCGGTGTAGTAGTCCAGTCCCCGCGCGATCGAGACATCCAGTGCCAACCGTTCCGCCGGAATGCCCGCCGTCTCCACGGCAGAGAACAACTCGCGCAGCCGGCTGATTCCGAGCAGCCCGATTTCGTTGCCCTCCAGCATCGCCTGGAGTTGATCCAGCGTGATCTGCGGATTGGCCAGTTCGAGCACCTGTCGTGCCTGCGCTTCCGTCGCACCAACCCGTTCGATCATCTCGGCGACGACGGCCTCCGCGCCGACCTTGGCCAGCTTGTCGAGCACGCGCAGGACTCCGGCCGATTGGTCCTGCAGCCCGAGCTTGCTGAGGACGCCGTTCAAGATCAGTCGGTTGTTGATCCGGATGGTGAAGCGTTCGAAGCCGAGCGCAACGAGCAAGTCGTGAATGACGAGCAGCGTTTCGATGTCGGCCGCGTTCGAGTCGGTGCCGATCGTGTCGAAGTCACACTGGACGAACTCGCGGTAACGGCCGCGCTGCGTGTTCTCACCGCGCCAGACGGGGGCGATGTGATACCGCTTGAACGGTGTGCCGACCTCGGCCAGGTGCTGGGCGGTGAAGCGGGCCAGCGGGACGGTCAGATCGAACCGCAGGGCCACGTCGCGGTCACCGCTGTCCTTGAAGCGAAAGAGTTGCTTGTCAGACTCTTCGCCCCCCTTGCCAGTCAGGATCTCGGCGTATTCGAGGGCCGGGGTGTCGATCGGGCTGAAGCCGTAGCTGCGGAAGACCCGCCGCGCGGTCTCCATCAACCGCTCGCGAACAAGCATCGTCTCGGGAAGGTAGTCGCGAAAGCCCTTGAGGGTGCGGGGAGTGATCAGCGAATTGGACACGGAAGCCAACTTCAAAAGGAATGTTCAGCAACAGGGGTTCAGGCACTATGCCGCCCGACCAACGACCAACGACCAACGACCACTCGCCACTCGCCACTCAGCCGACGATCGGCAAACTGGGCAGGTTCGCTTCGCCCCGTTTTTTCTTCGGCTGCGGCTTGGGGGCCAGGGTCGCTTCGGCGTATTCCCAGACCTGGTCCGGGGACTCGAAGTACTTGTCGTAACAGCCGTCGTTGTCGTATTCGCAGTTGTCGGTCGAGTAATCCCGGCAGATCTGCGGACGCGTGTGATAGATGCCGCACATGTTGTCGGCCTGCAGATGCTGGCAGTCGCCGTAGACCAGCAGATACCAGACCTTGTCGTCGACGAAGACCGCGGTGCGGCCGTGCATGATGTACCACCGCATGTGATCGAAATCTTCCCACGTTTTGGGCGTGTCGATCGGCAGGGCGAAATAGCGGCAGCACCGCGCCGTGCAGTACTGGCACAGCACTTCACCCGGTTTCAAATCTTCCCGACGAACTTTTGGCTTGCGCATCCGTTCTGCCCCTGAATCTGTGCGGATCAGTCAACAATTGACTGGCGGGGCAGTGTACCGGGGCGGGAGGGAAAACGGTATTCAGCGGTTCGGGGTCGGGCGGCGGGTGGCAAGGGGAGAATAGTGCCAAGTGAGAAGTGATCAGTGCAAAGTGCAAAGTGTCTGGTGACGGTGCCGACAGAAGTAGTCAGCAATGCAGTTCTGGAACCACTGCCTTCGACGGCCATTCCACTTCTCACTTCTCACTTCTCACTTCTCACTTCTCACTTCTCACTTCCCCATCCAAGCGATTGACCGCGTCCGGTGGCCGGGCGATACTCGGGCTGTCTCCGCATTGGACCATTGCAGAAAACCGGAAGGACAGGGCGATGCCGCTGTTGAATCGATGTCGGCGATCTCGTCGTAGGTGAGGCCCTC
>JANMLE010001132.1:0-4372 GCA_031372385.1 Planctomycetota bacterium
GAGATCACGGTCGATGAGATTCTCGTCGGGGCGGGACGGACGCCGAATGTCGACGGGCTGAACTTGGAGGCAGTCGGCGTGGCGTTTGATCCGATCAAGGGAGTCACCGTCGATGACCGCCTGCGCACGACCAATCGCCGCATCTTCGCCGCCGGCGATGTCTGCTCGGCCTTCAAGTTCACGCACGCTGCGGACTTCATGGCCCGGATCGTCATTCAGAACTCGCTGTTCTTCGGCCGGGCTCGGGCGACTGCGTTGACCATTCCCTGGTGTACCTACACCTCACCCGAGGTGGCACATGTCGGCCTTACCGAGCGATCCGCCAAAGAGAGCGGCGTGCCGATCCAGACGTTCATTCAGCGGTTGGAACACGTCGACCGCGCGATTCTGGAAGGCGATACCGGGGGCTTTGTCAAAGTTCATGTTCGTGCGGGAAGCGACCGGATCGTCGGAGCCACGATCGTCGCCGAACACGCGGGCGAGATGATCGGTGAACTGGTGCTGGCGATGACGAACCGCATTGGGCTCGGACGCTTGGCGGGCACGATTCATCCTTACCCAACAGTGGCCGAGGCGGTCCGCAAATGCGGCGACGCCTACAACAAGACCCGGCTGACACCGTTTGTGAAGGGCCTGTTCGCGAAATGGCTGGCGTGGACGCGATAGCGCTGCTTCAGCCATCAGACATTGGGTGGCGTTGCTGTGGTCCGATCGCTCTGCCGACCAGACGTCCCGTCGGCGGAGCGACTGGACTACAGTAGGCCCACGTCACTGCGCCAGTTTTCGGAGGGCCGCTTTTCCGCCCGTTGAGACGTACACCTCGTAACCGGCGGCGTTGTCCACCGTGATCGTGCTGCCGGTCGAGAGCACGAGCGTGAACTTCATCGTCGTGGAGGAGGAAGAGACCCACTCCATGATGTAGCTCGACATGGTGTTGGCCGTACCGAGATTGACGGTCCCCAGCGACTGGGTTCCGAACTTGACCGTCACCAGTTGAGACGTCGTCGTGTTGTTGACCAGCGAGAACTTGTATTGGCCGGCCTTGTCGACCCGTGCCTTCGGGCGATAGATCCGGACCCAGCCGGCGACCAGCTTTGTCAGGTCGATCGAGTTCTTCTGGATCGTCCGGACACCGTTGACGTTCTGCTCGTAGATCAGCGTCGGCAGTCCGGCGGTGCTGACCGCGGCCGCGACGGAGGTGTGGCGTGTGGCCGTCCATGTGGAAGTGCCAATCACGATCCGGGTGTTGTTGTACTGCAGGATGTCTCCCGGCAGCGCCTTGGCTGTGGGGTTGGAATCGGTCCACTTGCCGTTGGAGTACGACACGACTTTGACGAGGTTTCCCCAGACGAAGTCCCCCGCGCCGGGATAGTCCGCACCCAAGTCGGTGGAGATGAACTCGGAGCCGGAGACCCGCAATGCCTCGCTGGCCGCATGGGCGCACTCGCCGCCGCCGACTCGGACGGACCGCTTCCCTTCGAGGAAGGTCGCGATCTTTTGGTTGCTCGTCTGGGCCTGGCAGGCCGACGACAACAACAGCAGCAGCACCGCCGGCAGCAGACCAATGGCAATGACTTTACTAACCCGATGCGTAAGCGAGGGCGAGTGATAGTGGCATTTCCCTGAGTATCCCTCGCTCACGCTTCGGGTTACTTGGTTAAAGTCAGTGCGATTGGGCAGCAGGCATCGAAGCAACCACATGAAGCATCCCCGACGAAGGCATTACACATTGGGACGATTGGAACTAGCAGCCTGATCAACCGGATCGGGCAGCCTGGTCAACAAACGGCGGGAATCGTAACGAAGAGCCGTTCTTGATGATAGACGACGACCGATGGGGCGGATCACAGTACGGACAGACTTCGCTGTAAATGATCTTGGTGCATTTCGGGCACTCGTGAACTCCGTAAGTCGGGATTCCCGCAGTGACTCGTTTGTGAATGAAATAGCCAAACACGAAGACCGTGAACCCGCCAATGAACAGCGTCGGCACGAACCAGTGCGATCCAAACTGCATGAACATTGAGATCACAATGACCGCGCAACAGATCGAGTACAGCGCGACATCAACCGTTCGGGCCCGGTTGAACCGGGCGGAGGCCAGGTCATCGTTGACTCGCCGACCGAGGATGTTGCGCAGCACATCGATCTTGCGTTCCTCGACCAGTTCCGCCTCTTTGACGGCACCGACCGCGGTCAGCAACCGCTGGGAACTGTCGAGAACCCGGTAACTGTCGTCTTCGCTGAAATGGTCCTGATGAGCCCACCGGTTGCGGTATTCCCGGAGCTCACTGACCAGGCTCCGTTCCGCCATCCCCAACCTGTAACGAAAGACGGCGTTCCACTGGTCCCACATCACGCTCAGAAGCGCATGGGCGTCCCACTTGCCATTCACCGGGGCGATTGAGGACTGGCCGCGAAGGTTGGCTCGGGCGGCTTCCTGCCAGCCGTCGCCGTAGACCTCGCGCAACTCATGCTCGAAGAACGGCAGCAGTCCGCTGGTCAGCGTCTCCAGTGCAATTCCGATTCTTTGCTGTTCGCTTCTCACAACGCCCCCACCAAGCCCGCAAGGTCTTGTTGTTCCGCACCGCCCAACAAATTTGAAACCGACAGTCTACCTGCCGATGCCGCCGGAAATGTGTGGCCAATTCGCCACGTCGCCGCAGTTTTCCCGACGCACACCCCGAAACGTGTCAGAACCCGCACACTCCCTACAATCGTCACAGCGAGTCACGGGTTCGAAAGAAGCCCCGCAGCCGTTCGGCCCTGAGTTCGACCCGATCCCCGCTGTTGAAAACGTTGGGCACGCTTCCAGCGTGCCAAATTTTTTTCGGGAAAGAGCACGTTGAAAACGTGCTCCACGTCATTTTTCAACGCGGTCCTACTTCGACTGTGACGGATCGGGCTGAAAGGTTCAGTGCAAAGTGAGAAGTGTTCAGTGAAAAGTGCAAAGTGAAATAAAGGCGCAGACTCTCCGAGACCCGGAAGTGTGTGGCACGGATGTCACCGCGTCAGGCTGGCAATGAGGCCAGTGCCTGACATTTTGCACTTTGCACTGATCACTTCTCACTTTGCACTCAACTGAACAGCGCGATCCGTCACAGTCGAACTACCCGAGCAGTTCCCGGACGACTTCGCCGTACACATCGGTCAGGCGAAAGTCCCGGCCCGCGTAGCGGTAGGTCAGCTTTTCGTGGTCGAAGCCGAGCAGGTGCAGCATGGTGGCGTGAAGGTCGTGAACACTGACCTTCTTTTCGACCGCCCGGAAGCCGAATTCGTCGGTGGCCCCGTGGACGTAGCCGCCCTTCACGCCGCCTCCCGCCAGCCAGCAGGTGAAGCCGTGATGGTTGTGGTCGCGGCCATTGACCTTGCCGGCATTGGCCCCGGGTTGGGGCAACTCGACGGTTGGCGTCCGTCCGAATTCGCCGCCCCACAGGACGAGCGTCTCATCGAGCAGACCCCGTTCTTTCAAGTCCCCGAGCAGCGCGCCGATCGCCTTGTCGCATTCACCGGCGAGGCGGCGGTGATTGACCTCGATGTCGTCGTGGTTGTCCCACGGTTGTCCTTCTCCGTGCCAGAGTTGCACAAACCGCACGCCCCGTTCGATGAGGCGTCTCGCGATCAGAAGCTGCCGCGCTTGGACGCTCGATCCATACGCTTCAAGGACGTGCTTCGGCTCCTGCTGGATGTCGAAGGCGTCGGTCGCCTCCATTTGCATCCGGTAGGCCAACTCGAACGAATGGATGCGCGCTTCGAGCGGTGCCTCGTTCGCGCGGCGCTCGGCATGCCGGCGGTTCAACTCCTGCAACAGATTGAGTTGCCGCCGCTGTTCGCCGTGTCCGATCTGGTCATTGCGAATGTTCTCGATCAGCCGTTCGATCTGCGTGTGCTTGGTGTCGATGTGCGTTCCCTGAAAGACGCCGGGCAGGAAGGCCGATCGCCAGTTCTGCGTCCCCGTGATCGGCAGGCCGTTCGGGCACATCGCGATGAAGCCGGGCAGGTTCTGGTTCTCGGTGCCCAGTCCATACGTGACCCACGACCCGAAGCTCGGCCGCACGAGTCGCCCGTCGCCGCAGTTCATCAGCATCAGCGACGGTTCGTGGTTGGGAACCTCGGCGTGCATCGACCGAATCACGCAGATGTCGTCAATGTGCTTGGCCGTGTGCTGGAAGATCTCGCTCACTTCAATGCCGCTTTGTCCGTACTTGGCGAACTTGTACGGAGACCCCAACGCGGCCCCGGTCTTGCGTTCGGTCGGCAGGTTCGTCGTCGGGAGCGCTTGTCCGTGGTACTTCGTCAGCGACGGCTTCGGATCGAAGGTGTCGACATGCGACGGCCCGCCGTTGAGGAAGATGTGAATGACATGCTTCGC
>JANMLE010001166.1:0-10370 GCA_031372385.1 Planctomycetota bacterium
CCATGTATCCCGCACGCTCTCGTGGGTGTGCGTGTCACGCGGGCGCCCGCCCCCGCGGGGGGGGGGGGTGGTGGTGTGTTGGGGGGGGGGCCCCCTATCGAGGGGAGGTTGATGGTGGATGGTCGTGGGTTGAGGGCAGGATGCGGTGGCTTGGTCCGGCAGCAAGGCGTCATCACCACTCGGCCCCCTCACCCTAGCCCTCTCCCCCCAAGGCGGGGGCGAGGGGACCACGGTCGCTGCGCGACGCGCGGTTCCGTCGAGTGACTCCTTCAACGTCGCGACGTAGGCGCGCAAGATTGGATTGAGATACGCATCCAGCACCGTCGTGTCACCGCGCGAAACGATCTTGATCAGCGGTGCCAGACGGCTGGATGTGCTGATCTCGGTGAACCCAATCTCGCGCGCGATCCGTTCGACGAGCAGTTCATGCGCGGAGTTGGCAAACGCGTGCAGCAGGCAGATGGCGAGTGATTCGCAGCCCGCCTGTTTTAGTTCCAGTAGTTGCTCCCGGATGTGCGGTTCCACCGGCGCGACGAGAACGTGTCCGTGGGCATCAAGCCGCTCATCGATCTCGACGACGGCGGCGAACAATGGCTCCGGCTTCTTGATGGCCAGGTCGAACAATCGCGGACGATCCTGGTTGGCGATCAGCAGGACGTCGCGGAATCCGCGCGTCGTAACAAACCCGACCTTCGCGCCGCGCCGGGTCAGCAAGGCGTTCGTGCCGCGAGTCGTTCCCAACCGCACGACCACCGGCGGAATCGGTTCAGCGAGCTTCAGTCCCAACGCGGTGCGGATCGCCAGGATCGGGGCTTCCTCGCCGCTGCTGAGTTCGTACAGGATCGCGACCGGCTCAGTGGGATTGGCACATTGAAAAGATGGCAGCGGTCGGTCGAGAGACATCGTTCCGTCGGCCGAATCGAACGCGGTCACTCGGCAGGTTTCGCGAGCGGCCCCGGTGTCGTCGAGCAGTGTGAACGAGTAGCCCTCCCAGAATCCGGGTGGATCGCCGGCGCGGGATTCATCGCGGAGGGATCGATGGCTGAGGATCGTGGTGACGCACCCCTTGGTCACACCGGACGACAGCACTTTGAACGTGCGGAGCCGTCCGTCGGGCGTGCGCATCAGGCAGTCGGTAAACGTCCCGCCGACGTCGATCCAGAATTCTGTTTGGCTGGGCATGGAGATTCGGTGTTTCCAAGTTTGCTGCTTACCGTAGCTGAATTCGCAAGAATTCAGCCAGTGTTCGTAACTCCCTGAACTCTTGCGAGTTCAGCTACGGTTCGAATTTGGATGCTGAAATTCAGTTTGCGAGGAATCAACCGCTCTGCGTGTCACGGCCGGACCGGTTGCGTCCAGGCCCGTTCGAATTCTCCGGGCACCGAGGGATTCGGGTGCTTGCGCGACGAGGTGACTCGGGCGCGGACGTAGAGTTCGTTGCCGGTGAATTCGTACGTGCCCGACGGTCCGTCAACGGACTTCAGCACGGTGCCAATCTGCGGCGAGTACTTGCGGGTCACGCGGAGTTCTTTCCCGAGCTTGTCCAGCACCGGTTCGCTGGTGCGGTCGAACCCCTTCGCGGTGCCGATGAAGTCGATCTTGTACGTGGCCTCGGGATCGGGGCGGACGGTGACGCTGAGTGATTTCTTGGTCGATGTGACTTCACTCAACGTGACACCCGATGACGCATAGAAGCGGCCCGCTTCCAGGCTTTCGATGAGTGTCGCCGGAGACAGGTCGGCGGCCAGGACCATCACCCAGCCCCGGCCCGGTTCGCTGGCGCGGCTGGGGATGTTGTGGTAGCTGTGCCCGTCATCGGTGGCCAGCCCGTGCAGCAGCGGAAGATCGAATTCCGTCACGCGCAGGGAGTTGATGATGTCCCAGATCGTCTCGGTGGAGGCGTGCTGTTCGTCGCCGTTGTTGTTGACGCCGGGATGCCCGTTGTAGACCTCGAAGAAGTTCTCGCCGCGGACCCGCATCAGGTCTTCGGCCGCGACGCCCCAGCCGAAGTTGGGATGGTTCAGGTGGACGAACATCGGCTGGCGGGTTCGTTCGCGCTGGGCGATCACGGCATCGACGTTGTTCTGAATCACTTCGTAGACGCTCTCGCCGCCACGGGGGGGCAGCACGTCGCGGATGTTGTGGGCATTCAGGTGAATCGGCTGCTTGCCGAACTTGTCCGAGATCTCTTCCCCTTGAATGAGCAGGAACTTTCCCGGTTCGCCCACCTTGGCGACGACTTCGTCAAACCGTTTCAGCCGGACTTCCAGCTTCCCGTCCTTGGTCCGCTCGTCGGTCCAGCCTTCGGGAAACTTCGCCTTCAACTTGTCGTACGCTTTCCGGCCCCCCTTGGCCTTGTCGACCTCGACCCAGCGTTCGCGGTCGGCCCGGGTGTTGTGGTCGGTGAAGCAGAGAAAGTCGTACTGGTGATCGCGATACCAGAGAGCGATCATTTCGAGGTAATCGTCACCGTCGCTCCAATGGGAATGCGTGTGCAGGTTGCCGCGATACCACTGAAGCGGTCCGGCAGCCTTCAACGTGTCGGCGGAAACGGTGGCCGCACCGTCTGGTCGCGAAACAACGACCGCTCCGACGACGATGAGCAGAGCGGACAGACCGAGAAGAATCGACCGAGAGTGTGGACGCATCGGAACCTCTGGGGAGTCACAACGGGGGAGTTGGCGCGGAGACGCCGGCGAGTCGCGGAACAGTCTACGCTGATGCCGCAGTGAGACTCCAGCGTTCGAACAGGACTCGGCGTATTCGAGTGTGGCAAGCAAGTCATCCTGACAACGTGCTGAGCCGCAGGGCGCTAGCCCGGATTATTCATGGCCCTCAAAGAGCCGCGACCGTGAGGGAGCGATCTGCAAGGACTTGACCGCTACCTCACGGTCACGGCTCGACTGACGCGCTGTTCGTAGCTGAATTCGCAAGAATTCAGCGGAACATTGCACCACGACCTGAGTTCTTGCGAACTCAGCTACGACGTCATGAATAATCCGGGCTAGCCCCGGTTTGGACCTGCTACCCGAGCGTGAACCGGACGCTAGCGCGTTCCGGCTGATCTTGGCGGGACATCTTGTCACGCCCGCAAACTCTCTTTCATCCGAATCGGTCCGCATCGCGTTGAGGGGGCACCTGTGAATGGCGAGTACTTGTTTCGCCCGGTTGGAGCGGCAATTTGCCGGAAAATCCCAGATTGCGGGTTGAGAAACGGGCGCATCCTGACGTATCGTTCGTCAGTCCCCAAGCTCCTTCTCGGAGGATGGCGTGGCGGGGGCGACGGTTTTTGAGATCTCATGAGTGATCAGCACGGTTCCAAGAACCACCAAGCGAAGGAAATGAAATCATGCAACGCAGCGGCAATCCGGCTCTGAATAGTTCAACGTTCGACATGTTTCGCGGCGAGTCCCACGACGCGTCGAATACGATGACGATCCAGGGGGCGGCCACGAAGACGCTGATCCTGCTGGGTCTGTGCGTCGGCACAGCGTCGCTGACCTGGGGCATGGTTCAAGGACAACAAGTTTCCCAGGCGATGCCTTGGGTCTTTGGCGGTGTGATCGGCGGGCTGGTGTTCGGGTTGGTCACCTCGTTCAAACCGACCTGGTCTCCGGTGACCGCTCCCATGTACGCGTTGGCCGAGGGGCTGTTTCTGGGCGGGATTTCGGCCATCTTCGAAGCGAGATTCCCGGGGATCGTCTTCCAAGCTCTGCTGGCGACGTTCGGAACCGCCTTTGCCCTGCTGATGGCCTATAAGACCGGCATCATCAAAGCGACCGAGAACTTCAAACTCGGCGTCTTCGCAGCGACCGGCGGCATCGGCATCATGTACCTCGCCATGTGGATCATGCAGATGTGCGGGATGCGTGTCAGTCTGATGTCGATGGGGGGCTGGGGGATCGCCATCAGCGCCGTGGTCGTGATCATCGCCGCGCTCAACCTGGTGCTCGACTTCGACTACATTGAAGACGCCGCGAACCGTGGTGCTCCGAAGTACTGTGAATGGTACGGGGCCTTTGGTCTGATGGTGACGCTGGTCTGGCTGTACATCGAAATCCTGCGCCTGCTGGCGATCATTGCGATGTCGTCCAGGGAAAAATGACGCGTGTTGGGAATGCCCGTCGAACGCGCGAGTTCTAAGCGACCCGGCCGCCACAGCGTCCGGGTCGTTTTCTTGGGCGGTGGTTGCGTTGGAGAGTGGTGGACTGTCACACCGTTGAATGAGTTGCGGGAGAAACAGGATGACGACCGGATACGGCGGAAAGTTGTGGCTCCTGAGCATCGTCGCTCTGCTTGCGCTGACTGTCGGCGGTTGGTCGGACGACAGTCCGCCCGTTCAACAGTCGCAGCCGTCACCACCGAAGCCTGTCGACAACGCCAAGCCGGAGCCGACACCCGCCAAACAATTGTTCAAGGGCCGGGTCGTCAAGGTGTTCGATGCTCTCAAGCGTCGCGGCGTCAAAGCGTATGCCGACGAATTGAAGAACCAGGTCGCCCTCGAAACGGCGAAGGGGGAGTTGATTCCGATCCTGCCCGACTGGCGCGGCCGGGCCTTCATCCAAGACGAGCGGCTGCGCGAACGCGACGTCGAGTTGATCGGTTTCCGCCGCGAAGGACTGCCGTATCTGCACGTCATGTCGGTCTACACGTTCGACGAGCAGGGACAGCGGCAGTACACCGATTACTGGTGCGACGTCTGTTCGATTCCCATGTACGAAATCAAACCGTGTGATTGTTGCCAGCAGGAGATTCGTCTACGCTTCCAGCGGCAGGAGATTACGGAACTTGACGCTGGCAAATCGGCATCCGGCCCGAAGTCGAAATGAACTCCCGTCGGCCACGGTGCTGTCAGGCCATCGCAAGAAGGCCCTGTTTTCCGCTGGTTTGATGACCCGAAGAGATTGTCGCAACGGACCAGCTCCCCCTGACCGGACTCGCAATGAATCTTGAACTGAACGAACTCGCCTCGCAATTGATTGAAGACGTGGCCGACGGACCCGAGGATCTGCGGATCGCCCAGGTCGATGTTCCGGGCAACGGACTGTTGCTCGACTTTGGCGTCGAGACCGAGGGGGGGTTGGAGGCGGGATGCGCACTCGCTTCGATCTGCATGTCGGGGTTGGCGGACATCGCCATCGTCCCCGGCCTACTGGGTGACATCGGCTGGCAGCACGTGGTCGTCCAGACCGACTCGCCGGTGGCCGCCTGTTTGTTCAGCCAGTACGCCGGCTGGCAGATCAACGTCGACAAGTTCTTCGCGATGGGATCGGGTCCGATGCGGGCGGTCGCCGCCAAGGAACCGCTGTTCGACAAGTTGTGGTATCGTGAGGATGCCGAGCAGGTCGTGGGTGTGCTGGAGACCGGCAAGCTCCCCGGTGCCGACGTCTTCGAATACATCGCCGAGGAGACCGGGGTCGAACCGGAAGATGTCGTGCTCTGCGTCGCGCCGACATCAAGCATGGCGGGCAACCTGCAAGTCGTCGCCCGTTCCGTCGAGACGGCGCTGCACAAGCTGTATGAACTCGGGTTCGACGTGAACCGGATTCGCAGTGCGGTCGGCAGTGCGCCGCTGCCGCCGGTCGCAAAGAACGACATGGAAGGGATCGGCCGCACGAACGACGCGATCCTGTACGGCGGACGGGTCACGCTGTGGGTCATGGGGGACGATGAGTCGATCGCGGAGATCGTGACCCGCGTCCCGTCGGCATCATCCGCGTCGTACGGCCGCCCGTTCCTGGAAATCTTCGAAGCGGCCGGCCGCGACTTCTACAAGATCGACCCCCTGCTCTTCAGCCCCGCCGAAATCATCATCCAGAACGTCGACACAGGCCGAGTCCACGTGGCCGGCCGGGTCAACGTCGACGTGTTGAAACGGTCGTTCGGGTTTTGAGCGGGTCAATCAGACGTTTAGCCCCAACGCCAACGGCGTGGGCGCGAATGCGGGCAACCAGTGGATGGCGCACGCCGATGGCGTAGCTGTTAAACGAAGTATCATCCCCGGCCGCGCGAGGGATAAACGATGACAGTCGCGCGGCGGAGTACACCGGTTTGAAGATTGGCATCCTCGCCAGCGAGGGAAGCTGGTACTACCGCGATCTGGAACGCGCGGCCCTCGCGCGCGGGCACGCCTGCACGCGGCTGGATTTCGAGCGACTGGTGGCGCGGGTGGGGGCGAGTGGCACATCGATCCGTGTGACCCAGACTTCCGCGAAGAGTGTCGATGAGGCGGTGCCTCGTGTTGAGTGCTCGGTGCCAATTGTGGGTGACACGCCGGTTTCCTTCGCCGTTGGCTCAGGGTTAAACGAACTGGCGACGTTCGACCTCGTCATCGTCCGCACAATGCCGCCCGGCTCGCTCGAACAGGTCGTCTTTCGCATGGACGTGCTCGGGCGGTTGGAGGCGGCGGGAACCCGCGTCGTCAACTCGCCGAAGTCGCTGGAATGCGCCGTCGACAAGTACCTGACGACGGCCCGGCTTAATGCGGTCGGACTCCCCGTGCCGGAGACGGTGGTCTGCGAACACGAAGACGATGCCGTCGCCGCGTTTGAGCAACTGGGACGCGATGTCGTGGTGAAGCCGCTGTTCGGGTCCGAGGGGCGCGGGATTGTCCGGGTGAGCGATCCGGACCTGGCGCATCGCACGTTTCGCACGCTGATGCGATTGAACGCCGTGCTGTATCTGCAACGCTTCGTCGATCACGAGGGCTACGATGTCCGCGTGCTCGTGATGGATGGCCGGGTTCTCGGAGCGATCCGCCGCCGTTCGCCGCACGATTTCCGCACGAATGTGTCGCGCAGCGCGATCGCCGAATTGCACACGGTGACAACCCGCGAAGCCGACTTTGCCTTGCGGGCCGCTGCTTCAACAGGTGCGTACATCGCCGGGATCGACCTGTTGTATGATCGACAGGGGAATTGCTACGTGATCGAAGTGAACGCGGTCCCCGGCTGGCAGGCGTTCACGCGAACCACGGGGATCGACGTGGCGGCATGTCTGGTGGAGAGTCTCGAAACCGGACCGTTGTAGCCCCAGAATCCTCGGGATTTCGTTTAACCCGGAGCCAACGGCGACGGCGATGAGTGCCAGTGCTCCCCATCGATTTGGACACTCAGGCCGGGTGAATACGCAGCCGTCGCCGTTGGCTCCGGGTTAAACGAAATCAGCGAAAGGCAGTCCGCAACCTCCCAGTCCGAAAACGAAAGCTCGACATCATGCAGGAGTTTGTCATCACCGCGTTGTCGGTCCACATGCCCAATGTGTTGCGTTGGGCCGGCGCGGTCGCCCGGTTGTTGCGGCACCACAACATCGGTTTGGAGAGCAAGGGGACCGGATCGCCGGGGACGGATGCCCTGACGCTGGCCGACTTGAGTCTTCAGGAATTGATCGTCGCCGCCCTGCGCGACAGCGATCCGATCTTCCGCCATTGCCGGATCGATGCGGAAGAATCAACCGGAGACTTGGCCGCGTTCCCGGCCGACGCACCGTTGACGATCGGGATCGACCCGATCGACGGCACCCGCAAGTACCGAGATCACGCGGGCGACGGCTATTCGGTGATGCTGCACCTGCGGTCGAAAGAGTCGGTGTTGTACTCGCTCGTTTTCATCCCGGAACAGGGGCCGCGGGGCTGGTGGGTCGAGGCGACCGCGGACCGGATCGTCAGCGGCCCCGACGACCCCTCGCGACCGGCGTTGGACGTGTTGCGATCGCTGCCGCCCATCGATCTCGCGTCGCCGCCGTCGACCAAGACGATTTACGTGAACGGCTTTCAACGGCGCGACGCCGAAGCGGCCCGTCGCGTGACGGCCGCCGGTCTGACGGGCATCTCGCCGGATCAACTCCCCGGCTGTCCGTACGAATTGCTGGCGAGCGGCCAGTTGAGCGGTGCGCTGGTGCATTCCCCCAACCTCTACGACTTCCCCGTGACATCGCACCTCGCGAAACTCTTCGGCGGCAACGCGGTGTTTGTCCAATCGGGCGAACCGATCGACTTCCAAGAAATCTGGCTCGATCCAAAATCCAAGATGCTGCGCGTCCGCGGCATCGTGGCTTGCAGCGCCAACCCCGACGACCTCCAATCGTTATGCAACCTGGCCCGCGACTGGCACCCCGACCGCTATCACGAAGGCGACGTGTTGTAGCGAAAACGACGTGAACCGTTTGCAGATCGCCAATCGACTGCTCACCTGGCCTATGTACCAGGCGACGTCGGACAGTACACTGCAAGAGAGATGCGAGAATCTGTTTGTCACCGTCGCCACGAGGTGTCCCATGTCTGCCGTTCTGGATCGAGTGATTTACTTGGATGAGGTCGCTGACATGTTGGCGACTCGTCCCGCTCGCGACGAGATTTTGGCATTTCGACCTTCCGAAGAGGTCGAGACTCGCTTCGCGGAACTGATCGCGAAACAGCGTGCCGAGGGATTGTCCGACGACGAGCAAGAGGAGCTCGAACAATTTCAGCAGACCGAAATGTTGCTGCGATTGTTGAAGGCCCGATTGCGACAAGGTTAGGCCCCGCGATGAGCGACTGGATTTCTCTTGAGCTTCGGAACGTCGTCCGGCAGCGCGCTCATGGACGTTGCGAGTATTGCCAGTTGCACGAGGACGACGCTGGTTTGCGGTATCAACCGGACCACATCGTGGCCCTCAAACATCGCGGCGCGACGATTGAAAGCAACTTGGCCTATTCGTGTGCGATGTGCAACAGTTTCAAAGGGACCGATCTCTCATCGATCGATCCCACCACGGGCACGCTGGTGCGTCTCTTCAATCCACGGATCGATGACTGGTCCATGCACTTTGAGGTCGTTGGCGGTCGCATCCTCGGCCGCACACCGGAAGGACGCGCGACCGTTGAACTCTTGCAGATGAATCGCCCCGATCTGGTTCAACTTCGGCGACTCCTCTCGGCCGTAGGTCGGTCGTCCCAATCGTGATTCCAGATTTCATCGACGAGTCCACCAAACGCGAACGACCATGAAAGTCCACGAGCAAGTAACGCCCACCGCCGGAACCTTCGAGTACATCGAAGCGAAGATTCGCCGTGATGCCGAGGGGACGACGTTTGGTGGCGACTTCGAGTGGCTGTGCCGGTGGTTCTTGGAAAACGCTCCAAGGTATCGCGGTCAGTTCGACAAGGTTTGGCTGTGGAAGGATTGGCCGGAGCGGTGGGGGACGGATGCGGGGATCGACATCGTCGCTCGCACGCGGACCGGAGAATTGTGGGCCATTCAGGCCAAGGCGGATCATCCCGACCGGGCGATCCCCAAGCGAGAAATCGACTCGTTCCTGTCCGAATCGAACCGTCCGCAGTTCGCCTATCGACTGCTCATGGCCACGACAGATGACATTGGGGCCACGGCTCGCCGGACGCTTCACGGCCAAGAGAAGCCGGTGGGCCTGGTCCTGCGTGGTCATTTCCTGACGGAAGAAGTTCAGTGGCCGGTTCAGATTGGAGGAACCGCCGCGCGACTGCCTCGGTGGACTGCACGGCCTCACCAAGCGACTGCGATTGAGGCCGTAGTCAATGGGTATCGAGATCATGACCGAGGCCGACTCATCATGGCCTGCGGCACCGGCAAGACGCTCACCGCACTATGGATCGCCGAGCGGTTGCACGGTTGTGGCTGGTCTCCCGATCCCGGTTGTGGCTGGTCTCCCGATCCCGGTTGTGGCCGGTCTCCTGATCCCGGTTGTGGCCGGTCTCCTGACCGAGCCACAGCCGCTGGACCGCAGGTCTCCCTTGGCTTATCGAACATGTCGAACGCAAATGCGAAAGGCGAAGAGGAGACCTGCGGTCGGTCGCCTGTGCGGGGTCAGGAGACCCGCGCACAACAGACTTCGCTCACACTGGTGCTCGTTCCGTCGCTCTCGCTGGTGCAACAGAACCTTGCCGAGTGGGGCCGGCACTCTGCACAGGACTTCGACACGCTCGTTGTTTGTTCTGACGAATCGGTGTTGCAGAGCCAGGCCGACACCGCGCTTCAATCGACGGCCGATCTTGGAGTGAAGGTCACGACGGATCCGGCGGAGATTCGGCACTTCCTCGGCGAGCGTCGGAAACGGCCGGCTGTCGTGTTCGCGACGTACCAGTCATCCGACCGCATCGCAACTGCCCAGGCCGGCACTACAAACAAATTCGATCTGGTGATCTGCGACGAAGCCCATCGTCTGGCCGGACACGCCGAGGGTTTGTTCGCGACCGTGCTGGATGGCAAGAAGATCAAGGCGACCAAGCGGCTGTTCATGACCGCCACGCCGCGCTACTTCAAGGAGCACGTCAAGCGGCGCGCGGCGGAACTGGAATTTGAACTCGTCTCGATGGACGACGCGCACGTCTTCGGCCCCGAGTTCCACGTCCTCAC
>JANMLE010001177.1:0-1127 GCA_031372385.1 Planctomycetota bacterium
CCACCGCCGAGTTCCTGCGAGGCCGCCGAGTTGTCGTCGGCGATCGGCTCGAATGAGCTTGTAGGAGCGATAACCCGGATTATTCACCACGAAAAACACGAAAGACTCGAAAGTGAAGAGGAGACAAGAGTACTGATCGCAAGTGAACGTGACGGCACGACGCCCGACGTCTTGAGATGCTTTGATCTCAACTCTCTTCAATTTCGTGTCTTTCGAGTATTTCGTGGTTCCTCATGAATAATCCGCTCTAACGATCGCACACAGATGAGAGCGTGTGAATCTTTCAAGTTCCATGGCGGTCCAGCACAAGTTGTCGCGTTGGCTTTAGCCGACGCGGTAGCACATCTTGCGTGGGTTGAAACCCACGCTACGAAGAATCACAAGCACTGACTCCCGCCGACACGGGCTCCGGTGGCGTGGCGGACGACGATTGCCTAGACTTTCGCACCGGATTCCCATCACCGAGACCACTGTCGCATGTCGTCCACCGATCCCACACCGAGTCCCCCGCGCAAGCCGCCGCGCCGGCGCTTTTCGGTGGACTTCGAACCACTGCAAGAACGCCTGCAGATTCGTTCGTGGGTCGAACACCTGCGGCGCGATCTGTCGACCGGAGGCTTCGGGCTCATCGTCAGCCTGGTGGTGCATGCCATTGTGATGGTCGTGCTGGCCTTCATTCTGTTCTCGGTTCGCCCGGTCGGTGACGGCGATCCGCTGATCGCCAGTTGGCTGACTCCCGGTGAGAAGGCGGCCAATCAGGGACGCAAGATCCAGGCGATCTCCATTCCCATCACTCCGGGTCCGTCGACGATTACGAAACCGGTGACCAAGACTCCCTCCGATACCGGAGAACCCGACGGAACCCCGAAGGTCGGTGTGGCGCCGGTGGATGTCAGCCAGGCGCTGCAAACCCGCAATCAGCGCACCCGTGGGGCGAACCTCGAACGGCTGGGAGGGACTGCCGATACCGAGCGGTCGATCAAGCAGGGACTGCTCTGGTTGTCTCGGCAGCAGAAAACGGACGGGCATTGGGAACTGCATCAGGGCTATCCGGACCCTGGGTTTTCGGTGATTCGCACGGACACCGGTGCGACGTCCCTGTCGCTGCTGGCGTTTCTGGGGCATGG
>JANMLE010001183.1:0-4074 GCA_031372385.1 Planctomycetota bacterium
CCACCGCCGACCCACGGGGCCGGCGGTGGGGGTGGCCGGGTTGGCCCCCCTGTTCGCCCCCCCCCCACTGGGGCGCCCGGTTTCATCCGCGCGCAAATCTTTTTGGCCCGCGCCAAACACACGGCGCGCGAATGAGAAGGCGAAGCCGTGATCCCCGAGCCGTGGCAGGGAGACACCGCTCGCATTGCGACACACCGTGTAACTCTCGGCAGTGGAAAATGCACAGCCACTTGGTCAATTCGTTTCGTCTGTCGTGTGACGAATGGCAGCACAAGCGTCACCGGATTCTGGCGAAGCTCGAACAGTAACGGCTGTCCTGTGCCAGCCGCGGTCAGCACCGGGATCGTTGGCGGGGTGTTGCGAACTCGCCGCGATCATTACTCTTGATCGGATCATCCAACAGTTCGCCAGTGATGGTGGAGGTCGAGCCACTGATCCCGGATCAACATGGACTCCCCGCCGACAAGGCTCCGGGCGGTGCGTTGGAACCGGTCAAGCCACCATCGACGTCATGCCGTTCCGGCCGCTGAATTCGTGAGACTTCAGTCGCGGCCTTGACCTCACCGAATTCACACAGCACCGGCTGCCGGCCGGCAACTTCCCGATGGAGTTCAGAATGCCCCGAATTGCGATTGCGGAATGCAAGCAGGAAGTCTCGACGTTCAGCCCGGCGCGCAGCCGGTTCGCGGACTTTCGCATCGTGCGCGGAACGGCGTTACTCGATCATCACCGCCGGGTTCGCGAAGAGGTTGGCGGCGCGTTGAGTGTCTTCGATGCAGACCGCCGCGTGGAGTTGGCACCCGCGTTTGGGGCGAGTGCCATCACATCGGGAGGACTCCTGCTCGCCGACGACTTCGAGCGGCTGTGCGATCAATTCCTCGGCGACCTGGCAGATGCGGGGCCAGTCGACGCGGCGTTCTTTTCGTTACACGGTGCGATGCAGGCGGAGAACGAAGACGATCCCGAAGGCTATCTGCTCCAGGAGGCGCGACGGATTCTCGGTGAGAAGATCCCGTTCGTCGTGTCACTGGACCTGCATGGCGTGTTGACCGACCGGATGCTCAAGCACAGCGACGCGGTTGTCGCCTATCACACGTATCCGCACGTCGACTTTTTCGAAACGGGTGCGCGGGCTGCAAAAGTGTTGATGAAGATCCTGTTCGAGGGGGCTCGTCCGGTCACCGCGCGGGTCAAGATTCCGGCCCTCGTCCGCGGCGACGAACTGATCACCGACACCGGCTCGATCGGCGAGTGCATTCGGCTCGCGCAACAGTTCGAAGCGAGCGAACGCGGTCTCTCGGCGGCTGTCATGTGGGGCAATCCCTTCACCGATGTCCCCGAGCTGCGGACCAACAGTTTCGTCGTCACGGATGGGGATGAAGCCGCCGCGCGGGCACAGGCGATCGAACTGGCCAACATCTTCTGGAAGCATCACGAAAAGATGCGGGTGCCGCTGACCAGCCTCGCCGACAGCGTCCGCATCGCGGCAGGGATCGCGTCCGGCACGGTCGTCATGATGGATGCCGCCGATGCCACCAGTTCCGGTGCATCCGGTGACAGCAACGCCATCGTGCGGGAAGTCGTCCGCCAGCGCTACCGCGGCCGCGTGCTGGCGCCGATCGTCGACCCGGGTGCCGTGCGGCAGGCGTTCGCGGCCGGAGTTGGCGCGACGATCCGCACGCGGGTTGGCGGTGCCGTCGATCCCGCGAGATTCCAGCCGCTCGAACTGGAGGCTCGCGTGCGACTGCTGTCCGACGGCAAGTTCCGCAGCGAGTCGTTCGGCTGGCCGTGGGACTCTGGTGACACTGCGGTCCTCGAAGCCGACAACATCACACTGGTCGTCGGCACACGCCCGGTCAGCCTGTTTGACCGGTCGTGGTTCCAGGCGAACGGCCAAGACCCGCGGCACTTCAACCTCGTCGTGGTGAAGTCACCGCATTGCGAACATCAGATGTTCGCCGACTGGTGCGCGAAGCTGATCAACGTCGACGCTCCGGGGTCAACCAGCGCGAATCTGAAGAGCCTCGGTCACACCAAGTGCGAACGGCCGATGTTCCCCTTGGACAATGCGGTGAACTTCGCACCGGTCGCAGACGTCTTTCGGCGGTGACTTTGGACCTACATCGCTGATCTGACATTGGCCGTTGTGGTTTTAGCCCGGAGGGCGGCAGAGCTGTCGTCAGCCTTCATTAACCAAATGGCCAAGCGAGCGCTGTCGGTTTAGTTCAGCCGATGGATTCGCAGGCCCGTTCCCGGCACCACCAACTGCAACGGGGGATAGGCGTAGCCCGCGCCACCGTAGGCGTATGGAATCCCGTATCCGGTCGGGTTGTTGTGGTTGACGTTCACCGTGCCGCGATGAATCACCGTCGGTCGCATCTTCCCGAACAGGAATTCGATGGTCGTGTCATGCAGGTAGCTGGGGTTCGCGTTGTATTCCGCGCGGATGAACGGAATCGACTTGTAGATCTCGGAGTACATCTGTGACAGGTAACGCGGATCGACAGTTCCCTCCGGAGGAAAAACTGCCGGATTGGGATCGCTGCCCCAGTCGGATTCGCCGGGGATGATGATCGGCAGGCCATCAGCCGCGGGTTCTTGGCCCGGTGCATCCGGTGCCGGAGGCACGGCCTCCTGGCGAAGTGACACGAGTTGAATCGCCCCCCGCGGACTCGTCGCTGAATCGGCGCGCGGTGACGGGGGAACCGGATCGGGCAGATACGATCGGCCCGGTCGGATCGTGATCTTCCAGCCATCGAAATCTTGAACAAACGGTTCCGTCGCAAAGCTGGCGGATACGCTTGAACAGATCAGTCCCGCCGCCACACCCCAGCACTTCATCCGTCGGTTCATGACATGGTTCCTTGAATGCACTTGGCCACCGTCCCAGCACGGTTTGTTTCGTTGTCGGTTCTCACGCTAAAACGACGAACCACCCGCTGTCAAATGGCGAATTTGTCCGTTGGAAAGGATTCCGGGCGACAGTACCGGTTATGCGGATGACAGGGTCGGCGATGCCCCGCCCACACAACCGATGCGATGCGATGTTCCATTACCATGCGGACAAGTTTCCTGGATTACTGCGTTGACGTTCCTGTCAGCCAACTGTTATCAATTGATAATTGCCGATGCGAGAAAAATGGTTCCCCGGAGCCATTCCCGCGAAGGACCCCGCCGATGAGATCCCGCCCGCAAAAATCCCTCCCGTTACTGGCACTGCTGAGCCTGCTGGCCGTCGGTTCGGCCGCTTCCGCACAGGAACCGCTGCATCGGCGCATTGATCAATTGATCGAGGCGAACCAGGTGGGACCGGTCGCACCCTTGGCCGGCGATGCCGAATTTCTCCGTCGTGCCTGCTTGGATTTGACGGGAACCATCCCGTCCTCCACTGAAGCCCGCGCCTTCTTGGATGACCCTGCGCCGAACAAGCGCGAACTGCTGATTGACCGCCTGCTCGCCAGTCCCCGTTTCACGATCCACATGGCGACTGTCTTCGACGTCATGCTGATGGAACGCCGCGCCGACAAACACGTCCCGAATACCGAGTGGCAGAAGTATCTGCAGGCCGCGTTCGAACAGAACAAGCCGTTCGATCAACTCGCCCGAGAGATTCTGAGCGCGGACGGCACCGATCCCGCCCTGCGACCCGCGGCGAAGTTTTTTCTCGACCGCGATGCGGAGCCGCACTCGTCCAGCCACGATCTGGGCCGCATGTTCTTCGGCATGGACCTGCAATGCGCCCAATGCCACGACCATCCGCTGATCGATCACTATTTACAGTCGGACTATTACGGCCTGTTCGCCTTCGTGAACCGGACCGAAGTCTTCACGGATGCGGCGCAGAAGAAGGCGTTCCTCGCCGAGAAGTCCGATGGCGACACCAACTACAAGTCGGTCTTCACTGGTGACGCCGCGAACACCCGGCCGCAGTTACCGGGGACGACCGAGATCGACGAGCCGCGATTCCGTCAGGGCGAGGATTACGTCACCGCTCCGGCCGCCAGTGTGCGGTCCGTTCCCAAGTACAGCCGCCGCGCGAAACTCGCGGAACTCGCCACGAACGGGACGAACCGG
>JANMLE010000671.1:0-3626 GCA_031372385.1 Planctomycetota bacterium
GAGTTCAGACTGCCAATAAACTCCAAAAATCAGCCGTTTTGTCCAAGAAACACGGCGTCAATGACTTATGTCGGAGACGTCAAGAGTAAGACGTTGCGTGAAAGCGCCTGCTCTTGCTCAACAAACGCAGCGCAAGACGTCGACTTGTTGCAACTCTTCCACTTCCGTGTGATTCCGTGTTTTCCGTGGTTCCTCATGAATAATCCGGGGCAAGCCAAACAGACTGGCACAGCCCGCTCCGTAATGCGATCAGCGTCACGCATCCGACGTGGCTCCGCTCTGGAAGGAACGAGTTGACCAGGGTGCGGTTCGGTCTCCCGCTCGTTGCAATCACGACGGCACGCTCCGATACTCCACCCCGTTCGACGGCATCGTGATTCGTGAAGTGAGTGCGCAGAGGATCCTGATGATGTTTCGCCGCGTGTGGATCGTTGGTGTCACATGGCTCAGTCTTTCGTGCGCGCCGTTGGCCGCCGCCGAGCCCGCCGCGTGGCCCAATTGGATGGGGCCGCAGCGGGATGGGATTTCGCGGGAAGCGGGTTGGAAGACCGAGTGGCCCAAAGACGGATTGCCCGTCGCGTGGTCGCGCGAGATCGGCATCGGCTTCAGTTCCATCTCGATCGCCGACCGGCGGCTGTTCACGCTGGGGCATGTCGACGGCGAAGAGATTGTCTGGTGCCTGAACGCGACGACGGGCGATGTCCTCTGGTCGCACCGCTATCCCAGCGAACTCAACGACAACCTGCACGAGGGGGGCCCGGCATCGACACCGACCATCGACGGCGACCGCGTCTACACACTCGGGAAAGAGGGGCAGCTCTTCTGTTTCGACGCCGCCACGGGCGCGATCCGCTGGCAGAAGCTGCTGCAAACAGACCTCGACGTGCGGCTGCCGGAATGGGGGTTTTCCAGTTCCCCGGTGATCGTCGGAAACCAGTTGTTGCTGGAAGGGGGCCGCGTGGTCTCGTTCGACAAGCTGACGGGTGTTAAGCAGTGGCAGACGGCAGCGCATGTCGCGGGCTACGGATCGGCGGCGGTCTTCGAACATCCCGCCGGCATGAAACTCGTCGCGACCCTCGACTGTGGCGGTCTGCGCGTGCTGACGTTGAAAACGGGCGAGGAACTCGCCTTTCAGCCGTGGGAGTCGCCGTTCCGCACCAACGCGACGACTCCCATCGTGCAGGGAAACCGCATCTATGTTTCCTCCGCCTACCAGGTGGGCTGCGGGCTGTTCGAGTTCACCGGCACGGACCTGAAAGAGGTCTACACGAACCGGGACATGCGCAACCATTTCAGCAACAGCATTCTGCATGACGGACACCTGTATGGCTTCGACGGCAATTCGAATCTCGGTCGCGTCGTGCAGGTGACGTGCATGAACTTTGCGACCGGCAAAGTCGCCTGGAAGAAACCGGGCCTGGGTTGCGGTTCCCTGATGATCGCCGACGGCAAACTGCTGTTGCTCAGTGAAACCGGCACGCTGGTGCTGGCCAACGCGACGCCGCGGGGCTTTGAAGAAGTCGCCCGTTCGCCGTTTCTGGAAGGCCGCTGTTGGACGATGCCGGTCCTGCTGGACAAGCGCATCTACGGCCGCAACTCCGCCGGAAAACTGGTCTGTGTGGACGCCGCCCCGTGAGCTGGCCGACATGGCCAAACACGAACCCGAAGGGTGAGTCTTGAAGTTGTGCTGCTTTCGCGGACGTCGCTGAATTAGCAAGAATTCAGACGGTGTCGGTTGAATGACTCGATCTGAATTCTTGCGAATTCAGCTACAGAACCACGCCGCGTCCAACGGACGCTTCGGGTTGGTGTTGCAACCGCTTCGACGCATCTCGTCACTTCTCACCCAGGACCGGCATCCTGAGCAGAATGACCGCGTGGCAGCCGACACACAGCATCCCCAGGACGAACGCCGCCAGTCCGAGCAAGCCTTGAATGACGTCGTCGCCGCCACCCCCACCACCCATTGCGACCATCGACAGAAAGATTCCGGTCATGAACATCGTGCCGAGCATCGTCCCCAGCGCCAGCACGAAGGCACCGGAGCGCAGATAGAGTGAAAACAGCGCCGTCATGTGGATCAGGAACAGCAGATTCATCAGCCACCACCAGAAGCCGGGTTGGTCCGCGAGTTCCGGAATGAACTCCATTCCGCCCGGCAGGATCAGGATGCTGATCACGAGCGCACTGATGCCGGGAGAGATCGCCAGAGCACAGCCGGCGATCTTCGAATAGACCAGCGCGGGAATCGACTCGGGCAGCATCAGCAGCGACGACAGCGTCTGCCCCTTGATCTCGTCGTGAAACACCCGTGACGCGCACAACGCGATGTCGATCGCCAGCAGGGGATGCACGAAGATCTGAAAGCCGTGGGTGATATCGCTCCAACGGATGTTGTAGTTCATCGTGTACCACGGACGGTTGGCGGCGTAGCACAGGCCGTACAGTCCGCCGTACAGCAGGACGCGGATCAACAGTCCCGCCCAGCCCCCGGCGGTGAAGAAGAAATCCTTCCAGACCAGCGGCAGACCCCACACGCGCCCCGCGCTGAACCACGAGAACAGTCGGCTGGTCCGCCGGGCCACCATGCCGCGCGACGAAGTTTCCAGCGACGGCTCCTTGGCGACAAACCCGAACAGGAACCACGCCATCAGGAAGCAGACCAGACCACCCAGCGCATTCCCAACGATCTGCACCGACCACTCGAATTGACGACCGGTCGCGGTCGCCTCATGCAGTTCCACAAACACGAGCGACCGGGTGGCCCAGTCGAGGCCGGTCAACACGGTCGTCTGCCACCAGCCGGACCGGGTCCAGCCTTTTTCCATCGTGAGCCACATCGTTCCGGCATACGCAAACGCGGGAAGAACCAGATACCCGAGCAACCAGAACGTCGTCAGTCCCGACGCATTCCGGTTCGTCCGGCAGGCGACCGAACAGAGCAGCCCGACGTTGGCCATCAGGATCGTGTACGACAGCAGCGACATGTACGCCGCAAAGATCTGCGTCGGCAGCAGCCCCCCCATCGTGACCGCCAGCAGCGTGAACGGGTATTGGATGGCCAGCAGCAGCGCCACTTGAAACAGCCGGCTGGTCGACTTTCCCAGTAGAATTCCCAGCGGGCTGATCCCGGCCATCGTCATCAGGCCGAGCGTGTCCTCTTCCTTCTCCTCGGAGATGACCGTCGAGAAGAAGCTGACCCCCAGCAGCGTGATGAACCCCGCGTTCAGGTACATCACGTAGCGGAAGAAGTACAGACCCGGCGCGCCGAACGTGCTCGCCGCCTCGCGGGCGATCCACAGCGTCGCGTAGATCACGACCATCAGCAGGAACCACAGCCCGTGCATCCGAAACGACCGGGACTCGGTCCGCAACGAACGAAAGAACAGGGCGAGAATCCCGCGCGAAAATGAAAGGCCCCGTTGCCACATGCTGCTGTCTCCCCCCATCGCTTAGCCCGGACAATTCATCAGCCGCAGGGCGCTAGCCCACGGTTTCCGCAAGAACCGGACGCTAGCGCGTTCCGGCTGATTGACACACCGCCTTGCAGCGTGTTCTGCCACGACTACCTTGTCGCCACCCTCGGCAATTGGAACGCAATCCAGACGTGACTGGCAATGCAGGCC
>JANMLE010001214.1:0-7215 GCA_031372385.1 Planctomycetota bacterium
GAAAACTCGACCGTGGCCCGATGTCCGATTCGGCTTGCGGGTCACCGCGCGGTTCGATGACGGGACGGATCGCGACGTCACCCCGCTGGCCGACTTCTCCTCGACGGACGACACGATCGCCACCGTCTCTGCGGCCGGTGATGTCACCGGCTTGGAGCGGGGTGAGGTCACCATCGTCGTGCGGTATCTCGACCAACTCGCAGTCGCACCGGTCACGATCTTGAGGCCGGTCGACGGATTCGCGTGGACCAATCCACCGGCCGTCAACGAGATCGATCGCCTACTGTTCGCCAAGCAACAACAACTCCAGATCGTCCCGTCGGACCTGTGTACCGATGGCGAATTCATCCGGCGGTTGTATCTCGATGTGCTCGGCATCCTGCCGACACCGGTTGAGACGCGCGCCTTCTTGGCTGATGCCTCACCCACGAAGCGGGCCGCGCTCATCGACCATGTCTTGCAGCGCGACGAGTATGCCCAGTTCTGGGCGTTGAAGTGGGGCGACCTGTTGCAGGTGAAGGCGAGCAAGTTGTCACAGGCCGGCGTGTCGAAGTTCCACGAATGGCTGGTGCGGGCGTTGCGGGACAACCGGCCGTATGACCGGTTCGCCACCGAACTGCTGACGGCGACCGGCAGCACGTTTGAGAATCCTCCCGCGAACTTCTACCGCGCCGCAACCGACGTCGACTCGTGCAGCGAGGCGGCGTCGCAGATCTTTTTGGGAATCCGCATCCAGTGTGCGAAGTGCCACAACCATCCGTACGAACGCTGGACTCAGGACCACTACTACGGACTGGGCGCGTTCTTCCGCCGGGTCCAGCGGCGGCCCGATCGCGGTTCGGACGAACTGACGATTTGGCTCTCCGACAGCGGGGAAGTGACTCAGCCGCGCACGAGTCAGCCCATCCCACCGCTCGTGCCGCTCGACGGTGTCATCCATGTGCCCCGCGGTTCAGATCGCCGCGTGGCTTTCGCGAAGTGGCTGACCAATCCGAAGAATCCGTTCTTTGCGAAGGTCGGTGTGAACCGGATCTGGGGTCACGTGATGGGACGCGGCCTGGTCGATCCCGTCGATGACTTTCGCGATTCGAATCCGGCGTCGCATCCCGCGCTGCTCGATTGGCTGGCGGGCGAGTTCGCCGGGCGCGTGGGCGGGTCGGGAGACCAGCCCACAACGTCGCGACCGGCGTTTGATCAGCAGCACGTCTTGCGGCTGATCCTCAACAGCCGCACGTATCAACTGAGCAGCCGCACTCATCACTTCAACGAGCGGGATGTCAAACTGTTTTCGCATGCGATCGCGCGGCCGCTGGCCGCCGAACCGTTGCTCGACGCCATCTGCTCGGTGACGGGTGTGCCCGAGAAATATGCCGGACTGCCGGCGGGAACCCGGGCGACTCAGTTGCCGAGTCCCGATGTCGGCAGCGATTTTCTGAAGCTGTTCGGCCAGCCCGCCCGCAACACGGTCTGCGACTGCGAACGGTCGCGCGAGCCCAAGTTGTCGCAGACGCTGCAACTGCTCAGTGGCGACTTCATCGAGAAGAAGCTGTCGCACAAGCACAGCCGGTTGAAGATGCATCTGGATCGAAACGTGCGCCGCAATGACGCGACCGTCCGCCCCCCCGCCGCCGGTCTGCAATTGTGGCTGCGGGCGGATGCGGGCGTGCACGGGACCACGGGTGTTGAAGCCACCGACGGTGAAGCGGTCGCAACGTGGCGCGATCAAAGTCCGCACGCCCGGACGGTCGTTCAGGCCGATGCGGCGCGACGGCCAATCTTCGTGACCAACGGCATCCGCAACCAGCCGGCACTGCGGTTCGACGGTAACGATCTGCTGCACGATGTCGGCACGAATCTGATGCCCGCGGGAGGCGCGCGGACCGTGGTCGTGGCGGCTCAGGCGGGTGAGACCAGCAACGGCGGCGCGGTCTTCACGTTTCGCCGGACGACGCCCGTCTGCACGTTGCAGCACGTATTGTACTCGGGCACTTACTATGTCTATTCGGACGGCGTGAACGCCGCGGGGAATTCAACCATCCCCAACGCCCTCGACGCGATCCGGCGGCCGTTCGTCTCGGCGTTCGCATCAAGCGCGGCCGGTCAGAAACTGAGCGTGTGGCTGAACGGACAGCGGCAGACGGTGACTCAACCGGGCGGCGTCGGTGCCGATGCGGGGTCCGCCGGCTTCACGATCGGCAATCGTGAAGATCATCCCGACTTCGGCTGGAACGGCTTGATTGGTGAAGTGCTCGTCTATGACCGGGTTCTCGCGGATGACGAGATGGCGGAGTTGAACCGCCAACTCGCCGCGCGGTACGCGGTGGACTCGCCGGCCACACCGCTGCTCGATCCCCCAACGCCGGAAACGGATGTGCTCGACCGGGTCTTCCTGATCGACCTGTATCTGGCCGCGTTCAGCCGCGAACCGTCGGCGGACGAAGTCGAACTCGCGCTGCGTCACCTGCGCACGCTGAACGACCGGCGCGAGGGATTGGGAGATGTGATGTGGGCGGTGCTCAATTCACGCGAGTTCCTGTTTCAGCATTGAAGTGCAGTCCTACTTGCCGCGTTCGAACTTCGCGGACTTCCGTTCGCGGCTGACAGTCTCGGCCCAGAGTTGTTCGGAGAACCGTTCGATGATTTGCGGGCGGACGTCTTCGAGGCTCAGGTCACCCGGAATCCGTTCGGTGACTTGAATGAGATGCACACCGAACGCGGAGACGACCGGTTCGCTGATGTCGTTTACCTTCAACGCGAACGCGGCGCGGGTGACTGGCGACGGAAGCTTGCCGCGGAACCCGAACGTTCCCACGTCGCCCCCCTGCTCTTTGGCGGGTGATTCCGAATGCATCTTCGCCGCGTCCGCGAACGAGATCTTCCCCGCGGCGATTTGGGATCGCAGGTCTTTCAACCGGTTCGTCTTGGCGGTCACGTCCGCGTCGCCCGGCTTGGGAGGCAGCTTCAGGAAGATTTGTCGGGCGCGCAGTTGTGTCCCGTCCAATTCCGCGCGGTGCTGATCGAAGTAGTCCTTCGTCTGCGGCAGCGTGACGGTGTGGCGAACGTAAGCCTGCCACGCCAGCGGCAGACCGAGTTCCGACTTCAGCCGTTCGGGAGTGTAGCCGAGTTTTTGCAGCAGCACGGCCGGATCGTCGCCGTGCTTCTTGATGGCGTCTTCGGCCCGCTGAATCTGAAACGCCAGTTCGTCGGCCGGCGCGGCGAACTTGCGCTTGGCCAGGAACTCGCGGATCAGTTGCCGGTCGATCAACTCTTCGATCAGTCGCGGCTCGCGCTCCGCCCGGTCTTCGGGCTTCACCTGCCGGGTCGCCGCCATGAACCCGACGTCACCCGCCGTGATCGCCGTCCCGTTGACTCTGACCACCACGCGCGCGGCGTCATCGGCACCGAGGATCACCGCCACAGGGAACAACACCGCCAGACAGAAAGCGTTCATGGCCACTCCGCTCCGGATCAATCCACTCAATCCCCGATCGATGGGTCGACAGGAGGGGAACAATAACCGTTTGGCCCGCGAGATGGCAGATTGGCCCGCGAATCCCGCGAATCGGCGCGAATCGCTTTCGCCGATCCGGCGGGACAACTATTCTGCGAACGTTCAGTCGGCAGGGGTTATACCGCACGCGGCCGAAGGTGAGTCGTTTCACCGCGTGGGCATCGCCCCGCGCGTGAGCGGTGATTCACGCTCAAAACACGCGGGGCGATGCCCACGCGGTTAAACGAAAACGTCTCATCCATGCGCGTTTCACTCGCAGGAAGGAGCAGCGATGACTTCATTGACCGAAGCGTTCGGGCGTCTGGGTGTCGCGTCGGAACCATTCGCGGTTTGGATCGGGGCTGGGGGATCGGCGGGCTCGGGCGAACCGCTCATCAGCCGTTCGCCCATCGACGGATCGGTGCTCGCCACGATGACGGCCTCCACTTCGGACGACGTCCCGGCGGTGCTCCGGGCGGCGACTGCGGCGTTTCGCGCGTGGCGGGTTGTCCCCGGACCGCAGCGCGGTGAGTTCGTGCGGCGCGTCGGCAACCGCTTCCGCGAATTCAAGCAGGATCTGGCCACAGTCATCTCGTGGGAGGCGGGCAAGATCACGCAGGAGGCGCTCGGCGAAGTTCAAGAGGTCATCGACATCTGTGACTTCGCCGTCGGACTGAGTCGCCAGTTGCACGGTCTGACGATCGCCAGCGAGCGACCGCAACATCGCCTCGCCGAACAATGGCATCCGCTCGGTCCGGTCGGTGTCATCACGGCGTTCAATTTTCCGATGGCCGTCTGGGCCTGGAACGCGGCGCTGGCCTGGGTCTGCGGCGACCCCGTCGTCTGGAAGCCGTCCGAGAAAACGCCGCTCTGTGCGATCGCCTGCCAAACCATTGTCGCGTCCGTTCTGCGCGAGATGCCGCACGTCCCGCCCGCCGTGTCGTCGTTGCTGGTCAGCCACCGCGATGTGGGGCAGTCGATGGCGGACGCGCCCGAATTGCCGTTGATCTCCGCCACGGGCTCGACGGGGATGGGACAGGAGGTCGCGGAACGGGTCGCGACGCGTTTGGGCCGCTCGCTGCTCGAATTGGGGGGCAACAACGGCATGATCGTCACACCGTCGGCGGACCCCGATCTGACGCTGCGCGCGATCGTCTTCTCGGCGGTCGGCACGTGCGGACAACGCTGCACCACGCTGCGGCGGCTGGTCGTTCACAAAAGCCTGGCCGACGATCTGCTCGGTCGGTTGAAGTCCGTCTACGAACGTCTGCCGATCGGCAATCCACTCGACACCGACACGCTGGTCGGTCCGCTCATCAATGAACAGGCGTGGTCGAACATGCACATGGCGCTGGTCCGATCCAAGGCCGAGGGCGGAACGGTCCACGGTGGCGAACGTCTTCAAGAGGGCGTTCCCGCGGGCGGTGTCTATGTCCGACCGGCGCTCGTCGAAATCCCGTCGGCGAACGGCATCGTGCAACAGGAGACGTTCGCGCCGATCCTGTACGTCCTGCGGTACAAGACACTCGATGAGGCGATCGCGCTCCACAACGAGGTTCCGCAGGGACTCGCCTCATCGATCATGACCAGCGACATGCGCGAGGCCGAGTTGTTCTGTTCGCCGGCCGGGTCGGACTGCGGGATCGTCAACGTCAACGTCGGCCCGAGCGGGGCGGAAATCGGCGGGGCCTTCGGCGGCGAAAAGGCGACCGGCGGCGGACGGGAATCGGGCTCCGACAGTTGGAAGGCGTACATGCGCCGCGCGACCAACACGATCAACTACTCGACCGACCTGCCACTGGCACAGGGAATTCGGTTTGACGTGTGATGGCGAGGACAGAGAACTTGATCGGCGACAGCGCGCGTTCGAAGTCTTGTCCCCTCGCCCCCGGCTTTGTGGGGGAGAGGGCTAGGGTGAGGGGGCTCGTCGGTGGAGTGGACGTACCACGCAGATTGGTCATTTCCATCAGGAAACCACGGGAAACATCCTGACCTCGGCAACACTCGAAGCCCCCCTCACCCTGGCCCTCTCCCCCCGAAGCGGGCGGGAGAGGGGACCGGATTCGCAATCGTACGCTGTCACTGGAAGACCGATTCGACACGTTTCTCGCCGACACCAACTTCCACCAGAGAACGCATCTTCATGACCCATCCATTTCAAAACACGCCGTTTGATCTCACCGGCCGCGCGGCTCTGGTCACGGGGGCCGGTGTCGGGATCGGTCGTGCCGCCGCCATCGAACTGGCCCGCGCCGGAGCGATCGTCGGGGTTCACTTTCATACCAGCGTTGAGCAATCGAAAGAAACTTTGGCAACGATCGAAGAGCAGGGAGGCCGCGGCATTCTGCTCGGCGGCGACCTGACCAGCGAGGAGGCCGCCAATCGCGTGGTGGATGACTTCGTCACGTTTGCCGGCCGAATCGACATCCTGTTCAACAACGCCGGCAATCCCCTGCAACGGTCGACGATCGAAGACTGCCCGACCGATTTGTGGAAGCGGGCGTTCGATGTGAATGTCCACAGCGCGTTCCTGGTGACACGCCGGGCCATCCCGAGTTTGAAGGCAAGCGGTCACGGCAGCATCATCAACAATTTGTCGCTGTCCGTGCAGACCGGCGGTTCGGGCGGCGCGGGTCCGTACGCGGCGGCCAAGGGGGCGTTGCAGGTCTTCACCCGCACGCTGTCCCGCGAACTGGCACCGGCCGTGCGCGCGAACGCGATCATGCCGGGCGTCGTCGAGACCCGGCATCACGAAGTCTTCACGACCCCCGAGAAGATGGAGGACTATCGCCGTCAGACACCGCTGGCCCGCAACTCGCAGGCGGACGAGATCGCCAACGCCGTGCTCTACCTCGCCAGCGACGCCTCACGCTTCGTCACCGGAGCCCTGATCGACCTGAACGGCGGCCGGTTCCTGCGGTAGATCGGGACAAGACCTACAGTGTTGAACTGTGGTCCGGTTGGTTCTAGCCCGGAGGGCGGCAGATGGTAGCCCACGGCGCAAGCCGTGGGAGATCGGCAGTCGTTTCCAACCAGCCCGGTGGGCGACACATTGAGGGAAGAGGCTTCATCGAAGTGTCGCCCTCCGGGCTAAGGCGCCATCTTCGCCACCCAACCCACGGCTCGCGCCGTGGGCTACGATCTACCGCCCTCCGGGCTGAAGAATTGTCGTCAGCCTCCATCAACGAAACGGCCAAGTTATCGCTGTCGGTTTTGCATCCCGTGGAAGAATTCGTGGCACAGGCGGCTCGCCTGTGATTTTTGCGGCACACACGAGCAGGCAAGCGGCCGACTCTACGGTTGTCAACTGGCCGTCAATCGACGTACAGCATCTCGCTCGCATTGAGCACCGCCAGGCAGGCTTCGACCAGTGCCGCGGCGGTGAATGGATCGTCGAGAGGACCGACACCCTTGGGCAACGCCAACTGATCGGTTGCTCGTTTTTCTTGCGCGAGATGATCGCGCTCGGTCGCGATGAATTGCAGCAGCCGATGTGATTCGTCCGCCGTCGGCTGCCGCGCGAACGTGCGCAGGAAGAGTTGCTGAATCTGTTGCGGGAGATCGTTGGTCTCGTTCGTGATCTCACCCGCCAAGTGCTGGGCGGCGCGCAGCGCGAGTGCGCTGTTCAGCAGCAGCAGCGATTGCGTCGGCGTGGTCGATCGGTTGCGCACCGCACAACTGGCGTTGGCGTCGGGCCGGTCGAAGACGTCGAAGATCGGGTAACG
>JANMLE010001226.1:0-4391 GCA_031372385.1 Planctomycetota bacterium
GTATCTCTTCGGCCAGCGCGCGGAACGCGCGGCGTCAGAACAGGCCCGGATGGCGTTCGCCCGACAAACCCGCGCCCGGCAGGAGACCGAGTACCTCGTCCAACAACAGGTCCGCGACGCCTGGGACGCCGTGAACTCCTCTTGGGAAGTCCTGCGTTGCCAGCAGGAACGAGTCACCGCCGCGCGCGTCCAGTCGGACACCTTCGGCCAGCTCTACGATGCCGGACAGATCGACTTGGACCGCCTGCTGCGCGCTCGCCAACAGTTGGCGAGTGCCGTGCAACAATCCCACGGCGCACTCATCGAATACAACCTGGCACTCAACGGCTGGCGGTTCGCAACGGGAGCCGTGACCGCTCCATTGACTCCCTCCGAAGATCATCCCCGAAACGTCCACGTCGCTGGCAATCTGGACGAGCCAGCCGATCCACCGGACGGAACCAAGACTCTCCAGCAAGATGATCTGCCGCTTCTGAACGGGCCATCGGTGGTTCAGCCCGATTGACCCGGACGAAAAGGCGGACCCGGTCAATGAACACGTCATGTCCATTCGCGAGCGAATTGCAGGGCGCGCTGGCGGACGGGTTCGCTGATCGTCCGGTCGGCCGCGCTGGCGGCGAGCCAATCGGACTGGGGGTTTGCCCTGGTCACGCGGGAAGTGAATCAGACTCAGTGCCTCGCGCTCCGCAGGAACGATCACACGGGCGGTGGATGTCGTCCTCGTTCGGCTTCCTCTTCTCGGATGATCAAGATTGACGGCCGGTTCATTTGCAGAGCCGCGATGGTGGCGCGTCCCGTCGGTGTCAACCCGCGGACGATGTTGCCGCGCCAGTGAAAGTGGTCCGACCAAACTTGGCGGCGCGGATGAAACAGCCGCACCTTCCGGCCGGTCACTGAGTCAACCGCCGTTCGGCGCGCTTCTTTCCGAAGCGAACAGGATGTGCAAGCCAGCGCTAAATTCTCGGCGACGGTGGGGCCATCCGTGCTGACCGGTTGGATGTGGTCGATGTGAAACGTGGCCTCTTGACCGACCTGTGCCAGTCCACAGTATTCACAGCGACCGTTGGCTCGCTACTTCACCAGCCGTCGCAGCCCGGCGGGGATGCCGCTCATCGCTGTTTCGTCCGGACGTTGCCGAGACGTTCCGAGCGTAAACGCAGCAACGTCAGAAACTCCGCGAGATTGACCAAACCTTCCGCTTCCAAGCGTTCCGCCGCCGTGAGCCGCCGACCGGAATCCTGCTTATCGAGCAGTTCTTGCAAGCGTGCATTGACCCCCGGCGGCAAGCGAAACTCCGCCAGATCATCGGGCATCTGCACTTGGATGGCGACGGTTTGCGGCATGGTCGAAGTTCCCTCGGTGTACGTCAGGCGTTCCACGGCGGCGATTCTATGAGGCCGCTTCGCTTCACGCGATACCGTCAGGGCCAAAACAAAGTCATTTCCACTCGCGAGCGACTTGCAGGGCGCGCTGGCGGACGGGTTCGCTGGGAGTATGGTCGGCCGCGATGACGTCGAGCCATGCGACTTTGGAGTGCTCCGGCTTGACGGAGCTTTGGATTGTTTCGCGGAGCGACTTTCTTGGGCGAATGTTGAATCCGAGCAACGTGATCTTCCAAAGGCTGCGCCAAAATTCAAAGCTGTGTCGAGCCACAGCACTCCAAAGTCATTTCCACTCGCGGGCGAATTGCCGGGCGCGCTGGCGGACAGGTTCGCTGATCGTCTGGTCGGCCGCGATGGCGTCGAGCCATTGCCGAGGAATCATGGCTGTTTCCGTTGTGGGTTCGTGATCCAGACGGGACGACTCGGCGAAGCATCGTCCGAAATGACGGTTTCCTTTCCTGTCTCGATATTCACGATGATGACGCGGGTCGTTGGCTGCTGGCCTCGGATGAATGCCAGGTATTTTCCATCGGGCGAGAACGCCGGTTTCGTGTTGAAGTCGCCGGTCCGCGTCAACTGCCGAATGTCAGTACCGTCCAGCGACGTCAGGCCGATCTGCATGGTGCCGTCCTCGCCCTTCATGGAGAACGCAATCTGGTTGCCATCGGGGGCGGGGCAGGGATAGACGTGGATCGACGGATGCACCGGCACTTTGATCCGCCGCGTTTGCGTCCCCTCTCGAATCGCGATGAACCATCCGTCTTCCGAGGTGGCTCCGGTGTAGATCAGCTTCTGGCCATCGGCCGTCCAAACAGGGTCATAGCCGAAGCCCAGATTCGTCTCGTCGGTTCCATCGAGCCGGCTGACGATCAACTCGGGTGCGGCGTTCAGATCGGCTCGTCGGCACCACGCCATCCGATCTTCCGTCGGGTGAAAGGCCAAGTCATGAACCGATTGCGGGAAGCGTCGCAGTTCCCGAGGACGGTCCGGCCCGTCGGCGACAAGTTCAAAAAGTCGGTCCTTACAAACGACGAAGACCGACCGAGTCTTCGGCTTCCCGATGAGCAGCGGCACGTCCAGCCAGATGGTGGAAAACGTCGAGACTTTCACGTCGTCGAACCGCTGGGCAGCGATGGTTTTGTTCGAGCGGACGTAAAGGAGTTCGTGCGGTCCCAGCGGTCGCAAGTTAGTGAGATTCACAGTGACCGCATTCCGCGAATCCGGGGTTTGAGTGGCAAGAGACACCTCTTGAGTCGCCAATTCCAGAGCTTTGCTGCGAACCTCAGTCGAGATTGTTTTGTCGTCGCGCAGCGCGGCTTGAAGCTCTTCGTATGTGGCCATCGTCTCGTGATGGCGAACAAAGGCAGCCTGAACGTCACGCTCCAATCGCACCACAGCGCGTTCCAATGCGTTTGACTCCGACCTCGCGCCCCATACCGTGACTCCATTGACTCTGCCGTGACTATCCGCTGCGGCCAGGCGTTTGCCGTCGGGGCTGAATGCCAGCTTGCCCAAGCCAAATTGTTTCAGAGTGAGTGATTTCCGGCCCGTGGCCATGTCCCATACATCGATCCCGCGCATACTGCTCACAGCCAACCGCTTTCCGTCAGCGCTAAATTCCGTACTGTCGATAAAGGCACGGTCGCTATATCCCAGCGTGAGCGACTCTTGGCCTGTCGCCAAGTCCGACAGTCTAACCGTTTGGCGATCAATTACTGAGGCTAACCGCTTCCCATCCGGGCTGAACGCCACACTCGTGACCGGGTCGGTGTGGCCCTTGAGCGTCCGTAGCTCTTGGCCCGTAGCTGCGTCCCATATCTTGACCGTCCCGTCCGCACTCACCGAGGCCAGCCGCTCCCCGTCCGGATTGAACGCCACGCTCGTGACCGGGCCGGTGTGGCCCTTGAGCGTCAGTAGCTCTTGGCCCGTAGCTGTGTCCCATATCTTGACCGTCCCGTCCGCACTCGCCGAGGCAAGCCGATCCCCGTCCGGATTGAACGCCACGCTGTGGACATTGTCGGTATGTCCTTTTAGCGTGAGTGACGCCTGACCTGTGGTCGTATCCCACAGCTTGACAGTCTTGTCCCCACTCGCCGAGGCCAGCCGCTTCCCGTCCGGGCTGAACGCCACACTCATGACCACGTCGGTGTGTCCTTTCAGCGTGAGCAACTCTTGACCCGTGGCTGCGTTCAGTATTCGGACCGTATGCCTATGCCTACTCGCCAAATCTGGACGCAACAATCCCAAACTCGTCAAAGCCAGCCGCATCCCGTCTGGGCTGAACACCATGCTGGTGTGGAAGTCGGTGTGTGCTTCCAGTGTGTACGACTCTTGGCCCGTAGTCGCGTCCCATACCTTGACCGTCTGATCCCTACTCGCTGAGGTCAGCCGCAACCCGTCCGAGCTGAATACCACGCTCTGGACCACATTTATGTGTCCTTTCAGCGTGAATGAGTTTTTGCCTGTGGCCGCGTCCCATACTTTGACCGTCTTGTCATGACTCGCCGAGGCCAGTTGCTTCCCGTCCGGACTGAAGGCCACGCTGTGGACGTAGTCGGTGTGCCCTATCAGCATGAGTGACTCTTGGCCTGTAGCCGCGTCCCATACTTTGACCGTCTTGTCCCCACTCGCCGAAGCCAGCCGCTGCCCGTCCGGGCTGAACGCAACACTCGTGACCGAGCTGGTGTGGCCCTTGAGCGTCAGTAGCTCTTGGCCCGTAGCTGCGTCCCATATCTTGACCGTCCCATCCTCACTCGCCGAGGCCAACCGCTCCCCGTCCGGATTGAACGCCACGCTGTGGACAGAGCCGGTATGTCCTTTTAGCGTGAGTGACTCCTGACCCGTGGTCGTATCCCACAGCTTGACCGTCTGGTCTGCACTCGCCGAGGCCAGTTGCTTCCCGTCCGGACTAAATACCACGCTCTCGACTCCGTCGGTGTGTCCTTTCAGCGTGAGCAACTCTTGACCCGTGGCTGCGTTCAGTATTCGGACCGTATGCCTATGCCTACT
>JANMLE010001251.1:0-2244 GCA_031372385.1 Planctomycetota bacterium
TGGACCGAGATGCAGGCCGCGTTCGAACTCGGTCTGCGCCATGTCGACCATTTCTACTGTGCGATGAGCAGCGTCCCCGGCATGCGCGAACGGTTTGGTGTCCCGATGCAGGCCAGCATGACCGAATTCGTGCTGGGGACCAACCAGATGACAACCGAGGTCATCGCGGACGGCTGCCATCTGGCCCCAGAACTGCTGCGGTTCGTGGTCCGCATGCTCGGCCCGGATCGAACAGCCCTGGTGACCGACAGCAATCGCGCACTCGACATGCCGCCGGGTGAGTACGTCTTCGGTCCGATCGACTGCGGAGTGACGATCGTGAGCGACGGCGAAGTCGGTTGGACGGCGGATCGGAGCGCGCTGGCCAGCAGCGTCCGCGGCATGGACTTCATGGTCCGGCACATGCATCGGGTCGTCGGCATCGACCTGCCCACAGCAATCCGGATGGCTACGCTGACCCCCGCCCGAATCCTGGGTCTCGACAAGGAACTCGGCAGCCTGACCGTCGGCAAGCGGGCCGACTTGGTGCTGCTCGATGAGAACCTCGAAGCCAGCACCGTCTGGCTTCGAGGCGAGATTTGCAGTTGACCTTTGAGCGGTGTCCGGCGCGGGCCGGTCTCAGGGTTTCGACTTGAGATCGAAGTCGCGCTGATTGCGGCCCGACTTGATGTCGATGGTCAGCGTGCTGACCTTGTTGTACTGCTCCGGGATGTACATGTCGGTCTCTGCCACGACACTGGCACCGGAGGGTCCGGTCGTCGCACCACCCGCTCCTGGAATTTCCTTCCGTTGGCCGGTTCGATAGGCGGTGATTTCCACGCGGTGGCTACCGAGGACCGGGCCGCCTCCGGCGAGCGTGCGATATTCCCCCTTCTCACTCACGGCCCCGGAGGTGGGGCCCGTCGTCTGTCCGGTCGGGATGAATGCGATCGAGCCCTGATGAACGGGCTCGCCGTCAAACGTCACCTTGCCGGAGACGGTGGCTCGTTCCGGACCGCTGTTCCCTCCACAGCCTGCGACAAGAACTCCCAACATCAGCCAGTAAATCCGCGAGCGATGCATGACACCTCCGATACGTGGAAAGAAACCCGGCGCTGCGACCTGATCGCCGCCGCGTGAAGGTCCGGGGACGTCTGATGGGTTGAGCGGACAATTCAGAATTCGCCGATGACGGCACCGTCATTCGGGACGCCGAGATTTCTCCACGTCGTGGTATCGACGTTGTTGCTGACGAACCGCGTGGACCCGTCGCACATGAGCACATGGACCCCGCCCACATGCTTGCTGCGGGCTGCGAGGATGATGTTGCGGTTGTTCCAGGCCGTGTACGTGCCGGTGCAGGGGGCGCCCGTAACGCTGACGCACAAACTGGAGCGAAAACTATCGGGGATGCTTGTGTTCGGAGTGTTGTTGTGCTGGTACAGCGGACCTTCCGGGTAGTGCATGACACCCCGGAAGTCATTTCCGGGCACCTTCACCAATTCACTCGCCATCACGGTGTTGCTGCTGCCGTCGGTGATGTCGCGCAGGTTGCGGTTCAGGCGGGTGTCAAAAAGACCGGCGGCCCCGCGGGCCGGTGGACTGGCGTTGATGTCGGTCGTGTTGACCTGCGGACCGATGCCGTTGTTGCCCACGTAATTGCCCCGAGCCCAGCCGGGAGAGCCGGGCAAGGCCAATGCGACTTCGCCATCGGACGGGCACTTGAACGCGCCGATGAAGGCACCCATCACCGCGTTATTCGCGCTGGAACTTCCAAACGTGACGCTGAAGTTGGCCTGGTTGTAAAGGGCGGTCTGATCGATGTACGGGAAGATTGAGAGGATCCACGTGTTCTCACAGCAAGAGCTTGGTCCCTGGTAATAGCCGTTCGGAAACAGGAGATGCGTGTCGTGGTAATTGTGCAGCGCCAAGCCGATCTGCTTGACGTTGTTTTTGCACTGCGTCCGCCGCGCGGCCTCGCGCGCCTGTTGCACCGCGGGCAACAGCAGGGCGATCAGGACGGCAATGATCGCGATCACCACCAGCAGTTCAATCAGTGTGAATCCACTCTTCCGCCGCATCGTCGTCGCCATAGTTTTGTTCCTTCAACAAGTGCCAGAACAACCCAAGAAAGACGTTTCCGACAAGAGTCTCCGTAGTGTGGGATTTAGCCCACACGGATGCGTTATTTCCCGAGAAACGTGGGCTGAAGCCCACGCTACATCGACTTTTGTCGGAAACGTCAAGAAAATGAACTCGACATGA
>JANMLE010001253.1:0-3021 GCA_031372385.1 Planctomycetota bacterium
CCCGCAGTCGTTCGCCAAACGTCTCGTTTTGAACGGCCAGAAAATCGAACGAGCCGAGAACCCGGCGAATCAGCGGCCGGATGCGCGAATAGCCGCGAAAGCTCTTCTCGCCGATCCGTCCGTTGATGAGCGACAGCGGAATGCCACTGCGCCGGCACTGAAAAACAAAGTTGGGCCACAATTCCAGTTCGACGAGCACCACGAGATCCGGCCGGATGGACTTGAGTGCGCGGGCCACCGCCCAGGTGAAGTCGAGCGGGAAATAGGCGACCGTGTGTTGCGCGTACTTGGCGCGGGCAACGTCGTGGCCCGTGTCGGTGGTCGTCGTGATCAACAACTCGGCATCGGGAAACCGGGCCGCGGTTTCATCGAGCACTTTTTGAAGCTGCAAGACTTCGCCGACGCTGACCGCATGAAACCAGATGCAGCGGCGATCGGGATGTTGTCGTGCCAGCCGTCCGGTCAGCTTCTCGCGCCAGCCACCGCGATACTTGCCGAACCGCAGCCGTCGGTAGACCAGCACCGGAGCCACTGCCAGCAGCAGCAGGGTGTAAACGCAATTCAGCAACCAGCCGACGATGAAGGGCATCCCTTCCCCTTTCAGAGGGGAATTTCAAATTTCAAATTGCAAATTAAGAATTGAATGAGCGGCCGCCCGCCTCTTCTCAATTTGCAATTTGCAATTTGCAATTCCCGACCTCTTGCGATTCCCGATCTTCATTCGAACGCCAAACGACGCAGCTTACAGTCCGCAGAAAATCAACTACCGATGACGTAGGACGGATTTCCAATCCGTCCGTCAACACCGGACGGATTGGAAATCCGTCCTACGGGTAGATCAATTCCTGCCGACCGTCTTACAGTCAGGCACCGTGGCACTTCTTGTATTTCTTGCCGCTGCCGCAGGGGCAGGGATCGTTGCGACCGACGCGATCGCCGAAGTTGCGGATCGGATCGATCGGTTGGGTATCCGCCCCCGGTTGCATTCCGCTCCCGGCGAGAGCGGGGTGGTCGTCCGGAATGTCTTCGACGGGGGAGGCGTGTTCGGTCGACGTGATCTGCCAGACGGATTCGGTCGACTCGGGCATGGCCACTTCGATCCGGAAGATTCGTCCGGTGACCTCGCCGGCGACGCGATCCCACATCTGTTCGAAACTCGCCATCCCCTCGCGCCGGTATTCGGTCTTGGGATCCTTTTGGGCATAGCCGACCAGTCCGATCCCGGACCGCAGATGATCCATGGCATACAGGTGGTCCTTCCACGATGTGTCGAGCCAGTCGAGGATCAGGGTTCGTTCGGTCTGGTACAGTTCGGGGCGGTACTTTTGTTCGTAGGCGAAGCGCGCGGCGCTTTCCAGAGTGCGCCGGTTCGAGGTCTTGAACGCTTCCGGATCAAACTGTGAATCAAATTCGCGGTTGGCCCACTCGATCAGTTCCACGGCCGCAGCCGGGTTGGTGACGGCGTCGGTGGAAGTCAGTCCGACGTGCGTGCCCGTTGCGGTTCGGCCGTTGGTTGTTGCCACGGCGGGGCAGGCTTTGTCCAACCGATCTTCCAACTCCGAAATGCACCGGCCCTTTTCGAAGTACCGGCTGCTGATGTCGATTAGCTCACGGGCGATGTCCGCGCGCGACCGCCCCTCGAATTGATCGGGTGCGATCGCGGTTTGAAACCGGGCGGCAGCCCAGTTCGCCAGTCCCTCGCGGTTGTACCGTTCCCCGCCACCCCGGTTGTCTTCGGGCATGAAGTGGGACAGGCCGATCGTCACAGGAAACTCGACTTCTTTCCGGCGGTACAGGTCGGCGATCTGTACTTCGATCAGGGCTGCGGACTCTTCAGGATCCTTGCCCGCAAACACCGCTGCCGGAATGTCGAGCCCGTAGTGATGGCGGACCAACTTCGACAATTCCTGCTGGCCGAAGTCGTCCTTCAGAAAGGCCTCGACGTGGGAGAAGTCGAACCGCTGGATGGCCTCGGACGCCCGCGCGTACAGCGCCTGATGAATGTCATCCAGGCCGATCTTCTTCAATTCGCGATCGTTGGTGTTCAGTCCGAAGCGGCGGTTGATCCACATCGACATCGCCTGCCAATTGCGCTCGCGATCGTCCTCAACGTCGCGCGGCAGGTTCTCCTCGATCTTCTCCTGGATCTGGATGTCGGCCTGACGATCGGCGGTGGCCCGCAGGTACTCGACCAGCGTGTCGGGTTCCATTCCTCGGATGTCGCGAATCTCCAGTTCGATTTCACAGTGATTGCGCGGATCACGGACCCAGTCGACGATCGCTTCCCACCGGTAATTCGGCTTCAGGTACTGTTCTGTCCAGCGCGTCAGTTTCTTGCCGATCATCGCCACGATCAGCGAACGGCAGTCGGCCCCTTCCAGCACGGCTTGTCGGTACGTGTAAACGCGTTTGCGCTGCTCGTCCATGACTTCGTCGTATTCGAGCAGATTCTTGCGCTGTTCGAAGTGCCGCTCTTCGACCTTCTTTTGCGAGTTCTCGATCTGGCGGCTGACCATCTTGCTTTCGATCCGCTCGCCCTCCTGCATCCCCAATGCGGCGAGCCATTCCTTGACCCACTCGCCGCCAAACTTGCGCATCAGGTCGTCTTCGAGCGACATGAAGAAGCGGCTGGAGCCCTTGTCCCCCTGGCGTCCGGCACGGCCGCGCAATTGCAAATCGATGCGGCGCGATTCGTGACGTTCCGTGCCGATGACGTGCAGCCCGCCCAGTTCGGCGACTTGGCGTCCCTCTTCGGCCATCCCCTCGCGCTCGCCGATCTCGCGCGTCAACTGGTCCCATTCGAACTTGGGAACTTCCAGCCGCGATTCGTACTTCAGCTTCAACTCGTCCCAGGCCAGGTATTCGGGGTTGCCCCCGAGAATGATGTCCGTCCCGCGGCCGGCCATGTTGGTGGCGATCGTGACCCCGTTCTTGCGGCCGGCCTGGGCGATGATTTCGGCCTCGCGTTCGTGGTGCTTGGCATTCAGCACGGCGTGCTTGATGCCGTTCCGCGTCAGCATG
>JANMLE010001268.1:0-1335 GCA_031372385.1 Planctomycetota bacterium
CGGACCCGTCACCGCAAACGCCAAACCATCCGAGCCGATCGAGCACCACGGTTGAATCAGGGCGGCCGTCATGTCCTCTTCGGTGTGGTGGGCATACACCGTGCTGACGCTGCCGTTCTCGTCGCTGAGATAGTCGAGGAAGACATCCAGCGGCTCCGGCGTCGGAGTCTTTCCCTTGGCACGTTCGGCCAGCACCCGATCCACCGTCAGCCCCTTGAACGTGGTCTCCTTGCTGATCAGCATCCGGCTCCAGTCGCCACCCACGGCGGTGTAGTGGTTGTACCAGCCGGGGAGTCCCTGGCGGATATCGCGCTTGATGCGCTCGCGGGTCTCGGCATCCTTCAGCCGCTCACGGAGCTTGGCGGTGCCGCCCTCGTGAGCCCACGGGGGGACGATGCTGGCCAGATCGTTGTTGCCGCGGGTGTACGGGTAGACATGCGCCTGCACGTTGACGCCGCGCGAACGGGCGGCCTCGATCAACGCGATGATCTCCGGCATCCGTCCCCAGTACTGCTGGTCGGCGATCTTCAGATGAATGATGTCGACGGGAATCGTGGCGCGCTCGCCGATCTCGATCGCCTCGTTCACCGCCTCGAAGACGCCGGTCCCCTCGTTGCGGATGTGTGACGAGTAAATGCCGCGCGCCTGCGCCACTTCGCGGCACAGATCGACGACGTCATCGGTGGTGGTCAGTGATCCGGGCGGCTGGGCCAGCATGCTCGACAAACCCATCGCACCGTCGTCCATCGCCTGACGCACCAGCTCCCGCATCTGCTTCCGCTGGTCCTCGCTCGGCCGTTCGAACGAGTCGCCCATCACGCAGCGCCAGACGGAACCAAGCCCCACGTACGAGGCGACGTTGACCGCGACCCCTTCGTGTTCCAGCGTGTCGAAGTATTCCTTCAGCGTGCTCCATTGCAGCGTGCGGCCGTTGACGCCCAGCTTCTTCGCGGCGAGCTTTCCGAGCGACGGGGCGGCGGATTCCCCTTCGCCGAGCACCTCTGTGGTGACCCCCTGCCGGATCTTGCTGGGCGCGCCGCCATCCTCCAGCAGCAGCGTGTCCGAGTGCGAATGGATGTCGATGAATCCGGGCGAGACCACCAGTCCCGCGGCATCGATCTCACGGGTTGCCGTCTGAGCGGGGATTCGTCCGACCGCCACAATGCGGTTGCCGCGCACGGCAACGTCACCGTGAAACCAGGGATTCCCCGTCCCATCCACGATGCGGCCGTTCCGTATGATCAGATCGTACGACGGTGGTTCGGCGGCTCGAACAGACGGACTCAGCGCGAAAGAAACCGCAATCGACAACAACGTCAACGACGGGTGTCGAAC
>JANMLE010001279.1:0-9915 GCA_031372385.1 Planctomycetota bacterium
CTCTACGGCAGCGGCATCCACGGCCGTCAGTTGCTGACCGCGCGGCGGCTGATCGAGCGGGGCGTGCGCTTCATTCAAATCTGGAGTGGCGCGGGGCAACCGTGGGACAATCACGACGGCTTGCAGGCCCAGCATCAGAAGCTGGCCGCCGATTCGGACGGCCCGATCGCGGCCTTCATGACCGATCTGAAACAGCGCGGTCTGTTCGATGAGACACTGATCCTGTGGGGTGGCGAGTTCGGTCGCACGCCGGTCGCCGAATTGCCCGGCCTCAGCGGTCGCGACCACAACCATTACGGCTTCTCCTGCTGGCTGGCCGGCGGCGGCGTGAAAGGGGGCGTGGTCCACGGAGCGACCGACGACTTCGGATTCCAGGCGATCGAGAACCCGGTCCACGTCCATGACCTGCACGCGACGATGCTGCACCTGCTCGGCTTCGACCACGAACGCCTGACCTACCGCTACGCCGGCCGCGACTTCCGCCTGACCGACGTGGCGGGCAAAGTCGTCAACGAACTGATTGCGTAGTCCGGCGTTTTCATGAGGAACCACGGAAAACCCAGCCCGGCCTCGGGCCGGAACCAAGGGAGTCCGACAGAAAAATGGGGGACAGAAAAATGAGGGCGTCATCCCGACCCCCTTCGTCTTTCTCAATCTTTCTGTCCCTAATCTTTCTGTCCCCCTCCTCGCCTTCTTCAGCCCGAACGGCTTCGGTTTCCACGTTCGAGAATTTGTCGCGCGCCGCGCAATTTCCAATCGTTAGTAGTACGGAAACTCACGGAAGTGGCAGAGTTTCAACACGTCGCAACCCTGCACTGCACTTGTTGAGCGGGATGCGATGCCCGGACGCAACTTTGTGCCCTTCTTCCCTTCCGTGACTTTCCGGGTATTCCGTGGTGAAAACTCCTCGCTGGCCGTTCTGTCGAAGTCAGTGGCGGGAGCGCGAGGCATCTGGCGAGCCACTCTCTGAATCCTCTCCAGTTCGAGTTTTCCGTTTTGAGATTTGAGTGCTGGCTGACTCGAACGATCAAACCCGGAGTCCGATCCATGAAGTCTCGGCGAATCCTTGTGTCGGCAATCCTGATCGCCGTCTGTCTGACCGGTGCGATTCAGACGAAGAAGTTTATCGGATCGCTCGGCACCACCGATGGCGGCCGACTCGCCGAGCAGGATGGCAGAGTGGCCCTCGTTCTCGGTCGCGGTGGGATTGCTCCCCGCGTGGACGGCTTGCTGGGCGTCTGGAAGATCGGTGCACCGTATCTGCAAACCGGCGGAAAGTTCCTGGCCCTGGATCAGTCCGAGGACGGCGTGAAGGTTTATCTGGCCGGGGAAACCGGCGAGCCCGCCAAATGGGCGATTGAAGTTTTGGAAACCACCAGCCCGCAGCGGCCCAGGTCAGGTTCGATTGACGAGAGGCAGATGCTGGTGGGGACGTCCAAGTCGAAGTTCCGGCTGAGCGTCTTCGGCGGACGTCACAAGGGCTGGTACTTGGCCGCGAATGAGCCGACCGAGGAACAGACCAAGGCACCGCTCAACATGCCGCTCGTGCTTGGTCTTCGCGTCGTCCAAAACCCGAAGCACGCGCTGACGTTTGAGTACGTCGACACGTCCTTCAACATCGACCACAAATGACCTGTCGCTCGCAGAGATGATCAACCGGCCATCACATCACTTCGCAGTCCGGCTCGCATACGTTCGGCCGAGCACTTCCACGATCGCCCGCCGCACTTCCAGCGAGTCGACCTCCCCGCTGTGGCGGTAGAGAACTTTGCCTCCCGGCGCGATCAGCAGCGTGTACGGCACCGGGCCCTTCCATTCCTTGTCGAGCAACTCGGCGAACTTGTCGCGGCTGGAGATGTCGGACAGGTAGTTGGTCGACGAGACGTGCTTCTCGCGCAGAACTTTCAGGGCCGCATCTTTTTCCTCGGGGTCGTCGAGGCTGATCGTCACCATCTGGAAGTTGCGTTTGCGGTACATGCGGTTCATCGAGACGAACTCCGGCAACTCGGTCACGCACGGAGCGCACCACGTCGCCCAGACGTTGATCAGCAGCAGCTTGTCCGTGTCGTTCTTCACCAGCTTGGCGACGGCGGCTTCGTTGATGGTTTTCAACTCGACCGGTTCCTGGTTCCACTTTTCCAGCGATGTCCGCGCGTCCTCGCGCTTGTTCGACCACTTGGTGGAGCATCCGAAGACGCGCGTCTTCTCGACAGGGACCGGCTTGCCGGCCAGCAGCGCATCGAGCGCGTTGCGCGTGTCGTGGCTGGTCACAGTCTTCACATCCGAATCGTCAATGCGGCCGACGTACCGCAGCTTCCGTTCGCCGTCGAACAGATACACCTGCGGCGTGGCGAGCACGCCGTACGCGAGCGACGTCTGCTGCGTTTCGCCGTCGAACAGGTACGGAAAGGCAAACTGCCGCTCCTTCGCGCGGAGCTTCATGTCGGCCAGCGAATCGCCGACATCGCTGTAGCCCAGTTCATCGAGCCGCACCGCTTCGGCATCATTCGGTGAGATGGCAACGAGCGCGACCCCCTTGTCGCGATAGTCGGCATGCAACTGCATGATCCGCTGCTCGTACGCTTGGGCGGTCGGACAGTGATTGCAGGTGAAGACCACCAGCATCAGCTTGGCATCGGCAAAGCTCTTCAGCGTGTAGTCTTTGTCGTCGACGCCGGGCAGTTTGAAATCCGGCGCGGCCGTGCCGATCTCCAGCGTCTTGAACCCCGGCGGATCAGCGGCAGAGGCCACGGAGCCAATCAGCGCACAGGCGGCGGCACAGCAAAGCAGCAGGTTTCTCATCGTCGAATCTCCCGAGTGTCCGAACCCAGACCGCAAACTGGCGTGCGTTATACCGAGGCAGGGTGCAGGTTGGGATGCCACTGTGACTCATGCGGTGTGCGGTCTTGCATGAGACGCATGCTGGTCTGTAGCCACGCTCGCCAGAGCGTGGGAATGTCGGCATCGCCCCCCCACGCTTTGGCGAGCGTGGCTACAGACGACGGTTTACTCGCGCCCGCGCACAGGGGACACGTGAACTTCGAGCCGGCCGTCGCGCAGTTCGCAATGTCTGGGAAAACGGTCGGCCAGATCGGTGCTGTGAGTCACGCAGACCAGCAGCGTGTTGAACTCGCGATTCAGGTCGAGCAGCAGTGAGCCGACGCTCTCGGCCGTCGTCCGATCCAGATTGCCCGTCGGTTCGTCGGCCAGCAACAGCGTGGGCTGGTTGATCAGCGCGCGACACACGGCGACGCGCTGTCGTTCGCCGCCCGACAGTTGGGCGGGACGGTGGGCGATCCGGTGTGCGAGACCCACGCGATTCAACAAGTCTCTGGCACGTGTCTCGGTTGCCGCGGTGGTGCCCTGTCCCGGCAGCGAGGGGAGCAGCACATTTTCGAGAACCGTGCATTGGGGCAGCAGGTGGTGATCCTGAAAGATGAAGCCGATCTGACGATTGCGGAACTCGGCCTGTTGAGTCTCATTCAATGCGAAGGGATCGTTTCCATCGAGTGCGACGCCGCCCGACGTGGGGGCATCGAGTGCGCCGAGGATGTACAGCAGCGTGCTCTTGCCGCTGCCCGACGGACCGGTGATCGCCAGGGCTTCGCCCCGCTGCATGGAGAGATCGAGGCCGCGCAGGATCGACAGCGTTCCGTCGGCGGTCGCGTAGTCTTTGTTCAGTTGCCGAACTTCCAGCGTGGGCATTGAAGGCTCCGAAGGTGTGCAGGGGTTTGACTTCTATTGTGATGGTTCGCACGGTTCCGTTGAGTGCAAAGTGAGAAGTGATCAGTGCAAAGTGCAAAGTGCAAAATGTCGGGCACTGGGCTCATTGCCAGCCTGACTCGGTCACATCCGTGCCACACATTTCCGCGTCTGGGAGTGTCTGCGCCCTTCTTTCACTTCTCACTTTGCGCTGAACCTTCCAGCCCGATCCGTCACAGGAGAATTACCACGAACCCGTGTTTGTCCGGGCGCGACGACGCGATCCGAAAACGCCGTCTTGCATCTCACACGTCCGCCGCGAAGAGGCCGGATGACTGAGTCGTTTCGGACGGATTGGAAATCCGTCCCACGAGTCGTGCGGGCAGCTTCGCTTTCGGACTGCGTGCGAAGTGGGCAGAATACCCGCCCGTTGCGAACTCGTTCCACTCACGGCCGCATGATAAGGACGCCCCTCATGGTTCACAATTTGACGGACAACTTGGTTTCACGTCGTGATGCTCTGCGAATTGGTGCGGCGACGGCCGCGGCACTGCTGGTTGGTCGCCCGGTTGCACACGCCGCCGTCCCACCGCAGCGAAACGGCAAGTCGCACATGAAGCTCAGTCTGGCGGCGTATTCGTTCAACCGTACTCTGCCCAAGAGTTGGACTCCGGATCAACTCGCCGATGCGAAGTTCACGCTGGAGAAATTCATCGACTTCTGTGCCGCGCAGGATCTGGATGGCTGCGAACTGACCGCCTACTACTTCCCCAAGGAGATCACGAACGAGTACCTGATGAGCTTGAAGGAACGGAGCTTTCGGCTCGGGCTGGACATCTCGGGGACGGCGATCGGGAATGACTTCTGTCTGCCCGAGGGTGAGGCCCGCGAACGCAACTTGAAGATGTGCCGAGACTGGATCGATCACTCCGCAGCGCTGGGGGCTCCGGCGATCCGCATCTTCGCGGGGACCGTCCCGAAGGGTGAAAGCGAAGAGGCCGCCCGCGAACGCTGCATCGCCGGCATCAACCAATCGCTGGAGTATGCCGCGACCAAGGGAGTCTGCCTGGCTCTGGAAAACCACGGCGGCATCACGGCGACTCCGGCTCAAATGCTGAAGATCATCGAAGGGGTGAAGCCGTCACCCTGGTTCGGCGTCAACTTTGACGGCGGCAACTTCAGCACCGAGGATCCGTATGCGGACTTGGCCAAGATCGCGCCGTACACGATCAACGCGCAGATCAAAGTCGAAATGACCCCGAACGGAAAGAAGGAACCGGCCGACCTGGCCCGCGTGGTGAAGATCCTCAAGGACGCCAAGTACCGCGGGTTCCTGGTCCTCGAATACGAGGCCAAAGAGGATCCGCTGGAGGCCGTGCCGGGATACCTGAAGACGCTCCGCGAATTGATCTCGGCTTGAGAGTCTGTTTGAAGTGGGGAGCCACGGCAAGTCGGCACGAAATCATCGACCCGTAGGACGGATTTCCAATCCGTCCCGCGTTGACGGACGGATTGGAAATCCGTCCTACGTCACTGTCGTTGATTCCCAGCGGACTGCCTCGCCTCCTGACAACCACCATTGCGGACTGCCGCCGAGTGCCAACGTGCCGAAACAATCATCACCACAGAAAATGAAATCGATCACGTTCCGCGACATTGCCGGCACGGCGGCCGTGCAACAGGAATCGCTGTTGTTCGTGCTGGTCAGTGCGATGGACGTGTTCATGACCTACATCCTGCTCAGTCAGAGCGGCAGCGTGATGTTCGTGGAGTCGAATCCGGTCGCGCGGTACTTCATCGCCGGATGGGGGCCGAAGGGGATGATCTACTTCAAGTTCGCGATGGTCGCGTTTGTCTGCGTGCTGGCGCAAATCATCGCGCGGCGCAAGCCCCGCGTCGCGCGCTGGCTGCTGCTGGGCGCCACCGGCGTGGTCTCGCTGGTGGTCGTGTACAGCCTGAGACTGCTGCTGATGCACGGCCACATGGCCGGGTTCGAAGAGTCGCTTTGAGCAGTTGATGTGGAGAAAGCGACAACCCGAAGCGTGAGTTTTGAAGTTTCGTTGTTTTGGCGTGTCCGACAAAAGTCCCCGTAGCACGGACGCCTCGTCCGTGCGTCTGAAATCGCCCATGACATTCGCGCACGGACGAGGCGTCCGTGCTACGAAACGCTGTCCAAGCTGCTCTTGCCGGTCACGTCTGTTTTGGAGTTACGCCCCAACGGGGCGGGCCCAAGTGAGCCCGGCTTCGTCAACTTCACCCGCCATGATGGAATGATGACTCGCGCGGCCCCGAATTGAGTGACGATGACGGCTACTTGGTCAGCTTGCGGACCTTGTTGTTGCTGCTGTCGCCGATGTAGATCGAACCGTCTTTGTCGACGTGGACGCCGTGCGGGCGGTTGAGACGGCACTTTGTCGGATCGCCCTCGGGGCCATCACCGGACTTGCCGTCACCGATCAGGGTGTCGATCTGACCGTTCTTGCGAATGATGCGAATGCAGTGGTTGTCGGTGTCGCAGAGCAGGATGTTTCCCTCGTTGTCGACTGCGGCACCTTTGGGGCCCGCCAGTTGGGCATGCTTCGCGTCGCCGCCATCTCCCGAGAAGCCCGACTTGCCGGTTCCCGCGACGTGTTGCAGCGTTCTTGTTTTCAGGTTGGCTCGATAAACGGCGTTCCCTTCACGCAGGACGATGATCACATTGCCATCGGCCTCGACGGCGAGAGTGCGTGGTCCGTTCAGGGCCGTCCCTTCGATCGGGGCACCGTCCGGCGTCCCCTTCTTCTCGCCGGTGCCCGCGAAGGTGGAGATGATTCCCGTGGTCAGGTCGACTCGCCGGACTCGGTGGTTCTTGATGTCGCAGATCAGCAGTCCCTTGCTGTGATCGAGGACCACGGAGATCGGCAGGTCGACCAGTGCCTGAACCGCCGGTCCGCCGTCACCGCCGAAGCCCGCCTTGCCCGTCCCCGCGACGCTGGTCATGACGCCGGTCTTGCCGTCGACCCGGCGCACCGCCTGGGCGAGCATGTCCGAGATGAAATAGTTTCCGTCGCCATCGAACCGCAGTTCGTGTGGCTGATTCATCAGGGCCTTGGTGGCGGGACCACCATCGCCCGCATATCCGGCCTTGTGTCCGGTGCCGGCCACGGTCGACAGCGTCGTGGTCTTGAGTTCCATCCGGCGGACGATGTGGTTGGAGTACTCGCAGAAATACAGGGCACCATCCGGGCCGATCTCCAGTCCGAACGGTTGGCCGACTCCCGCATTCAAGGCGGGCCCGCCGTCTCCCGAGTATTCGTCTTTGCCTGTTCCCGCGATCGTCACAAACTCGGCCGCGAACGCCGCGCGCGACACACTGACAACAATGCCAAAGCAAATCGCCTGCATCCACTGATTCATGGCCGGTTCCCCGAAAGTGATGAGTTCATTTTCAGGTTGCGATGTTAGCCGTGGATAACGGTGATTGCCACGGACGAGACAGCAGCCAGCAGTCGAAACGCCCCGTCATGTGCGACCGATTTGTCGTGTCCGTCCGCTCAGTCTTTCGGCCAGTACTGTCAGCGAGGTCAATCGGTTGGTGCTGCCGGACTGACGACTGCGATCCAAGTGCAGCGCCTGCAAGCCGGCCGCCCGCGGTGCCAGCACGTCGTATTCGAGGTCGTCGCCGATCATCAGGATCTGGCGGGGTTCGCAGCCGCAGGCTTGAATCACCGCGGCATAGAACTCGGGTGCCGGCTTGCGAAAGCCGACCGTCGCCGAGACGACTCGACGTCCGACGGGGCGCAGGGGTGGAAGAGCATCACAGACCGAATGCAGGCGGATGTCAAAGTTGGAGGCGATCGCCAACTTGTATCCGGCGTCGGCGAACTGTGAGAGCGCATCCCCCACATCGGCAAAGCAGCGCCACGACGAGGGACGCGCGAAGTGATCCCACAACTCACGAAAGCAACCTTCCTGGTCGCCGACATCGGAAAAGACCTGCCGCACGATCCACCGCCAGCGGGCTTCCTCGATCACGTCACTCGTGATCCGGCGTCCCGCCGCTGGTGGACCGCCGGGGAAACCGTCGAGTTCGCTGCCACGAAAGGCGGCGCGAAACCGCGGACCGACATCGTCAACACTGAACTGCGATCCAAACCGCGATCCCACAGAATGGTACGCCACCGCCACCGTCGGATCGGGGTCAATCAATGTTCCCACCGCATCGAAAACCAGCCACTGGCAATCGAAAAGTTGGTGGTCGGCCGAGCGGGCTGGACTTGACTGAGTAATTGACGACATCGTGACGAAACGCTCCTTTGGGTGGATTGTAGTCCATCGGCCAAAGTCGGCCATCGCCGCAAGACTTCGATGACCAAGACGCTGCGACAAGAACGCCGGTCACGGCAGCGCAGTCGGGACAACTGCGTCGCTGGAAGTTGGCTCCGGAACAGTTGGGAATGAAAAAGCCACGGGCTCCGAAATATTCAGAGCCCGTGGCTGTGAATGACGGTTCACACCAATTGCAGGTGCGCGAGTTCTTCCCGCAACCGGATGCGAGCCGTGTGCAACCTCCGCTTGATCGTACCGACCGGGCTGTGGAAACGATCGCTCATTTCGATCAACGACTGGCCGTCGAAATAGAAGGCGACCAACGTGGACCGATCGAGTTCCCGAAGCCGCTTCAAGCCGCCCCAAACATGCGCGGCCTGTTCCACGGACAACGCGGCATCCAGCGGTGAATACCGTTCGCAATCGATGTTTCCCAAAACCTCGGGATCCCGGTTCGACGTGGGCGGACGCCGCACCGTCCGGTTGATCGCCAGCCGGACCGTGATCCGCCGCAACCAGCCCGGGAATCGTTCCGGTTCACGCAATTGCGAAAGCTTCCGCAGGGCCTGGATCAACACGTCCTGCGTCAACTCGGCCGCTTCCGCCTGGTTCCGCAACCGGCGCAACGCGATCGCAAAGACGGTCGGTTCGAACATCACGACGAGTTCGCCGAATGCTTCCCGATCACCCGTCTGAGCCCGCAAAACCAATGGCAAGAATTCTTCCGTGTCCATTTCTGATCGTTTCCCAAAAGTGCCAGCGCGTCATCGTGACGCCGCCGGCAAGTTGAATTCGGAGCGTTGAGGGATGGACCAATTAGGCCGGAGGCGGACGAAATGCACGAAGCAATTCCATCACGGAATCCGGGCTGACGGTTCATCGATCAGCGGCGTTGCCGGCTAACCAGGGAAAGTCACAAAGTGACCCTGCTGGAAATCCGACAACTGCCACCACACTTCGACAAGAGAGCAATCCCCGTCGCCAGACCTAGCCGCAGAGTGAGCGGTTTAGGACCAGCATGGCCCATGCGGCTTCTGGCAGATGGCGATCGTCAAATCGCCATGTTCTGCCGGAACACATGGATTGGGGGGCGTTCTCGCCATCCCTTCCGTCGGCTTCGGATGGCAATCGACGTTTCAGGTCGATTGCGCCGTCGGAACTGGACTGGGAACTCAACACCCCCAATGAGGGACGCTTTGAAACCGGGCGAACTTCGCAGGGACGTTCATCACGAAGGTACGACCGATGAGCATTCGCAGCATCCACGACCATGCCGCCCTGAGCGCCGGCGTTGGTGTTGATCATCGCGTTCTGAATGCCATTAGTTGCTTGCATCGGGGGTACCTCCTGCGGCGACCGCAGTTTCACGGAAACGACGTTGGACAATTCTGTTTCGGAAAGAGAATCCACAAGTGTGAGTGTTACGCGGCATTCGCCCCGCGTTTGCGGCGGAAGAGGAAACGGTCTCCGCACATGTCCCATAGACACCGTAGCAGGTGCAAAGGTTCTCGCAAATCTGGGAATCTCGACAATTTCTTTTGAGCATCATCGCGCGGGTGTCCACCACGAATCCGGCCGGCGGCCCAAGTTCTTGAGCGACGGATTTACATCTGTCGTGGATGACGAACAGCCAAATCCGTCGACACCGCGAAAAATGTGATTCGTGGCAGCCGCTCGGAAATTCGTTGCAACCGCCAATCTCAGCTCCTGTTGCGCACACCTCTCGACCGCCGTCACCGGAGTTTTCCGAAAAACAGGCAGAATCCGTAAAGTTTGCGGACTCTGCCAGTCGATACGAAGAGGCAAGAGATTTCGTCTCGGGTGTCCCACGGAACGAGTGTTTAGGGAAAGGCTTCCCATGCCAATGCATCGGCTGATTTGTCTGAGCGGTTTGTTGTTGGTGAC
>JANMLE010001300.1:0-2262 GCA_031372385.1 Planctomycetota bacterium
GTTCGTAGCACGGACGCCTCGTCCGTGCGCGAAGGTCATGGGCGATTTCAGACGCACGGACGAGGCGTCCGTGCTACGGGGACTTTTGTCGGTCTCGTCTCGAATGTCAAAACCACTGAATTCTTGCGAATTCAGCTACGAAAAATGGTTAACGGCGTTGAGGCCATCCCCCAGAGGCTACCCGAAAAGTCATGGCAAGGCGTCTGTCGACGATGACTTTCGTGGTGCCCGCGTGCAGCCGCTGGTTGACCGGGCGGGATCGGTGTCGTTCGGGATCAGCGGCACAGTCCGGCCCACGCGCTGCAAGCAGGCTTCACTCGTTTCGAGTTGAGGTTGACACCATCGCAGTTGTCACTTCTTGGGATTCCCCTGCGATTGGTAGACCGGGTTGAGGCCGATGGCCCAGCGGCGGTGGGTGAGGTCGCAGCCGATCGATTGGAAGTGCGCGAAGAGCTGTGATTGCAGGTCTTCCGCGAGCTTTGGCTCCGATGCGGCCAGATCATGCAACTCGCCGGGGTCGGTGTTCAGGTCGAATAGTTCCCGGCTCTTTGATTCGAGTGTGACGATCAGCTTGCGGCCGTCCGGTCGGATGATCGAGCGTTTGTAGGTGTACTCGCGGTAGTCGGTCTCGGAGAAACAGTTTCGCTGCGCCGGTGTGCCCCGCATGGCGGGGACCAGGCTGGTGCCGCGGAGCTGTTGCTTTGCGTCCTGCGCATTGATGTCGAGCAGGTCGAGAATCGTCGGCATCAGGTCGATGCTGCTGACCCGGTCGCTGATCTTGCGGCCCGTGGACTGGCCGGGGATCTTCACGATCAGCGGCACGTGGATCTGTTCGTCGTACAGGGTGAATCCGTGATCGAGGCGGCGGTGCTCGTACAGTTCCGTGCCGTGGTCGGAGGTGAGCACGAACAGCGTCTTGTCCGACAAACCGAGCTTGTCGAACTCGGCGAGGAACTCTTGAAAGCGGGTGTCGGTCCGGTTGATCTTTTCGTCGTAGACCGCGCGCCAGAAGCGCACGTCCGCTTCGCGCAGGGTCAGTTGGCCGTTCTCCAGACCCTCCTCGCGCAGCGTCTCCTGTTCGATCTCACTGCCGGTGTAGCGCCGGTCGTAGTCCTGGTCGACGTAGCGGTAATCGAAGCCATCGGCGGGTGTGTTCTGGCCGTGGCAATCGTAGCCGTGCAGGAACAGGAAGAACTTGTTCTGCCTGTTTGCCGCCAGCCACTCAAGCGCCTTCGGAATGCTGCGGTCGAAGCCCCCGAACTTGCCGGGTTCGAAATAGTAGGTGTCGAATCCCTGCTGGTAGCCGAAGCCGCCGCTGACACCCGCGTTGCCGGTGAAGCCGCCGGTGGCGTAACCGTCGCGCTTCAGGACTTCGGCCAGCGTCACCAGATGGGGCGAGAGTTCCTTGAGGTTGGCTGGCTTCTGAACGGTCGACGTGTAGAGCGCGAACTTGTTCGTCATCCGGTGTTCGGACGGGTAGACACCGGTGAACCAGGTCATCGAGGCGGGGACGGTCCACGACGCGACCGAGTAGACTTGGCTGAAGCTGTACCCTTGCTCCGCGATCGAATCGATGGTCGGAGTGACATTGCGCGGGTTGCCCAGCGCGCCGACATGCGCGGCCTGCAGCGCGTCGAAACTGACGAAGACGAGGTTGTAGTCCCTGAACTTCAGGGGCGGCGCGAGAACTTCGGCCGGCGGCTTGGCGGGAACGGTGGCCGACGGGGACTCGCTCTTCCCGCAGCCGCAAAGAAGCGACGCAGCGACCAGTGCCGCGGGAATCATCCGGAGAGCACGCGAGTATGACATCACCAACCTGAAGCGTGAGAATTGAAGTTGCGCAGTACTCATTCTTCACCCTGAAGCAGTACTCATTCTTCACCCCGAAGGGGTCACGGAAACCAGCCTGGGGCAAGCGACCAGCGGGAGCGCCGCCCTAGGAAAAATGGCGTCCGTGTGTTGTGCCCTGAGAGGGCACCGGAACTGGTGATAGGCTCCTTCGCTCTTTCAGAGCGATTCGATCTTACGGTCTCGACGACCCAGGGCGGCGCTCCGAAGCGTCGCTTGCCCTGGGCTGGTTTACGAAACCCCTTCGGGGAAAACTCAACACGGTCGCTTCCAACAAAAGTCGTGGAGCACGTTTTCAACGTGCTCAAATCGCCAAGTAACAGGCACGTTGAAAACGTACCCCACGTCCTTTCTGGAGTTTTGTCGGAAGCGTCAACACGCGCGAATGCAACAAACCGCGGGCGCGGGTTACGG
>JANMLE010001302.1:0-4504 GCA_031372385.1 Planctomycetota bacterium
TTGGCCTGAACGTAACCGAGATGATACGCGCAGGCGGGATCGTACGGTGCGAGCAGTCGGGCCGACCGCATCTGTTCCAGTGCGAGGGTCCAATCACCGCGGGCCGAGTAATACTGGCCGAGCGACACCGCGACTTGCGGATTCTTCGGCGCGAGCTTCCGGGCTTTGAACAGCCGCTTTTCGGCGTCGTCCATCCGGCCGAGTGCGATGTCCAGCCGGGCCAGGCCCATCATTGCGTCGACATTCTTGGAGCTCTCGGCGAGCACCCTGTCGTATGAATTGCGGGCTTCGACCAGATTCCCCTCCTGCTCGTGCCACAGCGCATACGCCAGGTGGACCTTGACCGGGTTGTTCAGTTTGTTGCCCGTCGACAACTCGGGCGATCCCGCCGTCGAGCCGACAGCCGAGGGAGTCTGCGGCTTGAGTTCCGCGATCGCGTGCGACTTCGGAGTCAAACTGCAACCCGCAGCCAGCGCCGTCAGACTCGCGGCACTCAGCAACCACGCGGTGAAACGGGATGAACGAACCACGGCAGACTCCTCCCGCGATAGCGGGTTCGGCGAAGGACGACAGTGACAGAAGGGATGGCTGCGAAGAACAGACTCGTGACAGTTGGCGTGTTCAAAACACTTGATGTGAAAGTCATTCGTTGCGATGTGGTCCGCGACGGGCGGCATTCGAAGTCACAAAAGCCAGGAGTATTCACCACGGAAAACACGGAAAGTCACGGAAGGTAAGTAGAGAACGAAGTTGCGAGAAGGCGACTCGTCCCACTCAACAGACGAAGTGCCAGGTGGCGACATTTTGCAACTCTTCCACTTCCGTGAATCTCCGTGTTTTCCGTGGTTCCTCATGAATCATCCGGGATCGACCAAAGCGAATTCACAGTTGACCGAAGAACCGGCCGGCCGATTCGTCGATCAGGTTGTCACTGATCACCAGGGGTTGTTCGCGGAACCGGCAGATGGAGTCCGCGATTTCGATCACATCGCGCGGATCACTGGAGCGCGGGGTGCGCCCGGTGTCGTAGTACTTGCGAAACAGCAGATCAACGGCCGAAGCATCGAAGGCGACGTGCTTCTGCCGGCAGATCAAGCGGAAGATCTCGGTGTAGGTCTGACGATCCGGCGATTCGATTTTTACTTTGTGACGGATCCGGCGCAGGAACGCGTCGTCGACCAGTTCGCGCGGGTCGAGGTTCGTGGAAAAGATGATCAGTTGTTCAAAGGGAAGCATGAACTTGCGGCCCGTCGACAGCGTCAGGTAATCGACCCGTTCTTCGAGGGGGACGATCCACCGGTTCAGCAGTTCCTTCGGACGGACCAGTTGCCGACCGAAGTCGTCGATCAGGAAGACACCGCCGTTGGCCTTGATGTGCATCGGGGCGGTGTAGAAGTTTCCGGTCGCGTTGTATTGCAGTTCGAGCATGTCGAGCGTCAGCTCGCCGCCGGTGATCACAACGGGACGGCGGATGCGCCGCCAGCGGATGTCGAAGTGTCCCTCGGGAACCACGTAGGTGGGCGATTCGGCGGCTCCCACAGCGCGCGGCGACGCGCCGGCGTCATCGGTGGTGCGATGAATCCCCGGGTCGAACACGGTGATGATGCTGCTTTCCGCCTGGATGGCGTACGGGACGTAGATGTCGCCCCCCTGCGTGTTCAGGAACCTGCCGAGCCCCTTGGCAATCAGCGTCTTGCCGTTGCCGGGCGGACCATAGACGAAGATCGACGTGCCGCTGCAAACCGCCGGGCCGAGTTCCTCCAACAGCGACGGATGAATCACGCAGTCCTGGAACGTCGCCCGCAGCATCGGCATCGTGCAGACCGCGCCGGTCACGTGCTGCAAGTGGCATTGCTCGATGTACTGCTCGATCGGCACCGGGGCCGGTCCCACGTAACGGCAGTGCTCGAATGATTCGCGGGCGCGGGCGCGGCCCTGCTCGGTCAGCGCGAACCGGTACGAGACTCGTCCCACCAGGTCACCGGACGCCACTTCAACGCACTTCTGATCGCGCAGCGTGCGGAGCGCCTCGTCGACGATCGAAAACGGCAGCCGCGTCGCCCGGGCGATGTCACCACCCAGCAATGTTCCGTGCAGATAGAGCTGCTTCAGCGCGAGGTCGGCGATCAGCCCCAGTTGCAGCCCGCATTCGGCGAGCGTCGTCGGACTGCGCGGCGCGGTGACCGATGCGGCGTGCGGCGCGGCTGTTTGGGGAGCCGTGGTGCGGGGAGCCGGACTGTGCGGCGCGGCGGACTTCTCCTTGCCTCCCGGCACCAAATCGGCGGGCAATGGCTTGGAGAACAAGTCGGCGTAGAGCTTCCCCACCTGCGACGAGCCCGCCGAAGATCGCGGCGCACCCGCCCCGTGCGCCGGCTCGTCGAACGGAGCCTGCGGGTCTTCCATCGTCGTCGGAAAGGTCGTGCCCGTCATGGTGCCAATCAAGTCACGTGAAGGAGTGTGGCGTCAAACGACTATTACTACTGTGAAGGATTGGTCCGAAAGGTTCAGTGCCAAGTGAGAAGTGAGAAGTGCAAAGTGGCAGAGGGGCGATGACTGTTCCCATCACGAATAGTTTTCCGGTGGTGTTGTCCGCTGATCGTCGCACCAGACTCGCCGTCGAATGTGATTGCCTTTCATCTTGCACTTTGCACTGATCACTTCTCACTTGGCACTTGGCACTCGTCCCAATCACCTGAACCGTCACCGCTAAAACTACCGCGATGGTTGGGTCGTGGTGCTTCCCTGTCCTGACTGGCTTCCCGACGCGGCACCGGAAGCGCCGGCCCCGCCGCCACCCGCGCCACCACCACCCTGCCGGGCCGCAACGCCGATCAGGAACAGGCGCGGTCGTGGAATGGACTGCAATTCCAGGGTTCTCAAGCGATCCACTTCGTTGGCCGGTCGACCGTTGAAGGTCTCGTACTTCGCGACCAGCGGGGGAATGTTCGGGGAACCTGTTTCGTGCAAGAACTTCTCAGCCTGGGCCACCCGCAGTTGACCCATCTCGGCCGTCGTCCCCTGCGACACATAGACCGTGCGGTACTGAGCCGGCACCGAGTTCATCACCCAGATCAAGTGACTCTGTCCGGCATCGGTCAACTGCTGCGTGTCGGCGTTGAAGTGGTAGTCGTGCAGCGTCGTGGCCGTGACCCACCCGGCGCCAGCCTGGGCATCGAGCAGGTTGTTGACGTCCGCCCGGTCCTGGCAGTTGTACGGATACGGCCAGTAGTGCGCGGTGTGAAATGCGTGTGACAACGTCTGCTTCCGTCCGACCGGCCGTGGATAGGGGGGCCAGTACTTGCCATGCTTGTCGAGTTGCCGCGCGCCCGGCGGATCGTCGGAGCGTTGTCGATACCATTCCTCGGTGAACGGAAACGGACCGGCCGCCCGCGCCACACCCGCCGAGAACACCACTGCCACGACCAGCGCCTGAACGCACGATTGCCAGCGAATCCTTCGCATCCCGCCCCCTCGTTCCGTTGATGCCCGCGCCGCCGTCCGTGTTGGGAACCTGGTTCTCCAGACGACACGACACGGCACCGGTTTCCAGTTCCGACCACAGGTCTTATCGACCAACGACCGGAGCGGTCATAACGGAAAGATCGGTTGTGCGGACCGGCCGCGGCGGATTCCGCCGGAGTCAACGCAGCGCAGAGCCCCACGGTTTTCACCACACCCGGCAATTCGTTTAACCCTGAGCCAACGGCGAAGGGAATCGTGCTGAATGCGTCCAATCTCTGCACGCAGTTCGCGGGATCAGAGCGTTGGCACCCATCCCCTTCGCCGTTGGCTCAGGGTTAAACGAAGGCGGTTCGCGCAATGAGGTTCCCGCCGGTCAGGGGAGTTCGACGAACACATCCGCCCCCTCGACCGTCACCGGAAACGAGGTGTGGCACAACTGTGCGTTCAGACAATGCCGGCCGGTCGTCACGTCGAACTGCCAGCCGTGCCACGGACAGGTGACGACGTTGCCGCGAACCATCCCCAACGCCAGCGGCCCGCCCGCGTGGGGGCAGATTCCATCGAGCGCATGAAAGCCGTCATCGAGATGAAACAGCGCGACGATCCGGCCCCCGGCCACATATTCACACCCCGTGCCGACGGGAACATCGGAAACCGACGCGATGCGATGACGCTGTGACATGAATCAGCCTGAATCAGAAAGCCCCGAATCGAATCCGTCGAACGGCACAGATTCTAATGGTGAGCGGCAACTCCAAACATCTCTCGCCACCGAGTTCACCTCGGTGGTTCAACGGCTTTTGCGCTACTCGTGCTCGTCAGCAAATCAAATAGTGCAAAGGCCGTCGAGCCACCGGGACAAGCCCAGTGGCGGGGATTGATCTCTTGCCGCTCGCCTCATGGTGGCGTCCCGGACTTTGAAACTCTCCATCGGCTCACCGCGTTGTCGCCTATCCGGCCATCCGTTGCGGTTCACACTTCTGCCGGACTCGCGGTTCGCTCTTCCAGCGACGGTGAACCCAGAAGTACTGCTCGGGAGCCC
>JANMLE010001315.1:0-9591 GCA_031372385.1 Planctomycetota bacterium
GCGCGTGGGTGTCTTCGTGTCGGGGTTCGGGTTGCTCAGGGGCGTTGGCTTCTGGTGGGTCTTCGGCTTGTTCGGGGGCTCTGGCTTGGGTTCGGGCTTGGGCTCGACCCGCGGTGCTGGCTTCGGCTCGACCCGCGGCGTTGGCTTCGGCTCGGGCTTCGGCTCGACTCGTGGCGTTGGCTTCGGTTCGCCCTTTGGCTCAGCCTTTGGTACCGGCTTGGGTTCCTCCTTCGGGTCTTCCGTCGTCACCTTGGGTTTCCCCTGGGGCAGTTCCGGTTTCGCGGTCTTGATGGTGACCGGGCCCGGCTTGGGCGACTCACCGTTCACGGAAGCCGTTTTCGGCTTCGGCTCGATCTTCGGGTCGATCGCGGGCGCCTCATGGGCCTTCGGCGGAGTGTGATCCTTGTCGAGCTGAGTGGGCGCTTTCGCCAGAATCGGAGACTGGGGAAGTTTCAACGTGGTCGGCTTGGATTCCGCGGCCGGCGTCTCACCCGGCGTCACTGCCGCGTGGGTCTCCAGCTTTTGACGCGCCGCGCTGAACTGATGGACGTCCTGGGCATGCTTCGTGAGTGTCTGTTGCTCTGTCTTGGTCACCGGCTGGAATTGCAGCGCGGTGTCTTTGCTCTTCGCCAGTTGGGCGAGCGGCGTGGCCACCACGAGACTCTTCTGGCTCAATGTGTCACCGCTCTTGACCAGCGCCTGCTGGGCTGCCAGCGTGCGCGGCGGCCGCGCGTCCTCATTCGCGACACGATTTTGGAAATCGGTCTGGAGGGTTTGCGACCACGTGGCGTTCTGCCGATTCTGCCAACTTTGCTGGGCATAAAACGGATCGTAGCCGTACCCGCCGGAATTGTAGGCGAACCACGGGTAGAACCCACCACTGGAGTAGTTGGAACCGTAGTAGTCACCGAAGTAGTAATGGTTGTAGTTCGGCCGCAGGAAAAGCTGGTTGCCGAACACCGCCATGCTGATCGCCATTGCCGGCGAGTACGTGAAGCCCTGCTGCGCGTAAACGTTCTGATTGAAGTACACCGGCGCGAAGAGCACCCCGCGGCGGGCGACCGAGTAATCGTAGTAGCCATTGACGAAGACGTAGCCTCGCGGTGACCACAGGTACTGGGCGGGCACCCACATCCAATTCTGCTGCGCGGTCATCCAGTAACCGGGACGCCAGGCGTAGCGGTTTTGATTCCACATCCAAACTCCTGGTGCCCAGATTGAGTTCGCCGACGGCGCGGCAGTGTTGGGGCCGGCTTCGATGGTGGCGGGCGGCTGGGGCAGGTAGACATTTTCGGTCAATGAGGCGTCGGACCAGTACCCGGACGTCCACTGAAATTCATTTCCGGCGGAACCCCAATACCCAGGCACCCATTGGCGACCGGGCGGCAGGGCGCGCCAGATGCCGCTGACCCAGATGAAGTCGTCGCGGTCGTTGTCCCAGGCCCAATAGCCGGGGATCCACGCGACATTGTCGCCTGCGGGCCTTTGATCGGGCGGCACTTCCTGAATCGCGGCGGGCGGCGCTTTCGGCACCGTGATGCCCGGTTCGGGGTTGAACGTGACGGTTTGCGCGAACGCCTCATGCACCGGTCCGCGGAGGAGAACTTCCACCCCGTTCGCAGTGCCGGCCTGGTCCTGCTGTGCGTACGCGGGTCTGTTCCCACCGACGCTCATGCCAATCACCGCCGCGGCGATGGTCGCGCACAAATAATTGGAAACTCGAAACAGGTTCATGACCGTTGTCCTTTGAAAATGTGATTCATCCGTGTGAGTCTTGACTGCGTGCGGACACACTCCGCCGCTGCTCAATGACGAGTCTGGCAAACGCACTCCGCTGGGAAGTGCCACTACTTGTTTTGCGTCGAGTGAGGCTCGCCGGTTCCCCCGTAATGGCCGATGCGCCGTTTGGGGTCTTGGTCCGAGATGTCACCCGGAGAGACGATCTTTTTGACGGACTGCTTGCTCGTGTCATCCTTGCCGGGCTGCGGATGCGTGGGGTCTTTCTGTGGGCCTTTGTGAGTCATTTGTTTCACCTTGTTTTTAACAGAATGCTGGCATCCATCCGGAGTGAATGTGACGCCGTCCCCGGCGGTTACTTCTCAGCCACGGTGAGTTTGAACTCGGCTGCGGCATCGGCCCCCTGCGCCGGGTGTCCCGTCGTCTTGATCGTAAAGTTTCCCAGCGCGGCGTCGTCCGCAGCCGTGAACGTGACCTGGACTTCCTTCTCACCCTGCTTGATAACGGGGGCGACGGGTTCAACAGTCACGCCCGTGGGCAGGTCGCCAAACTTCAACGCGACATCCTGGTCGAAGCTCTTGGCTCGCTTGATGCTGATCGAGGCGGTTTTCGTCTCGCCCTGCTTCAGGGAGGTCGACAGCAGCGGCACGCTCAGAGTGAAAGTGTCCTTCGCGGCAATGGCGAGTTTGAATTCGATCTGAGCATCGCCCCCCTTCGTCGGATGCCCCGTCACCTTGACTTTGAAGTTACCGAGAGGCGCTTCGTCTCCGGCCTTGAATGTGATCTTGGCATCCGTGTCGCCGTGCTTGATCATTGGGCTGGCCGGTTCAACCGTGACACCCGCGGGAACTTCGGCGAACTGGAGCGAGACATCCTGATCGAAGTTCTTGGCTCGCTTGATGCCGATCGTGGCTTCTGTCTGTTCCCCCTGCTTGAGAGAGGACGACATCATGGGCACGCTCAGATTGAACGTGTCTTCGGCCTGCCCCAGGATTGGCTTGGTGGCCGTCGTCGTCGTGCCGGGCGTCGTCGTCGTCGTGCCCGGTCCTCCCGGCGTCCCCTGTGTGCAACCGTTCAAGGCCACCAGTGCCATTGCCACCAAACCCACATGCAAACTCTTCATGATTCGTCCCCCCTTCTAAAAAACCTGACCCGTTCGTGACTGCACACTGCGAGATCGGCACGGATCGTTTGGATCGTCCTTGGGCACAGCCGCAACGGCTGCCTACTTCATCACCTTCAGGAACTCGTCGAGTTCCTTTTCCGCCTGTTCCTTCGCGTAGCCGTACTTCGTCTGGAGCATGCCCGACAACTGGTCGCGCTTTCCGGCGATGGTCGTCAGGTCATCGTCGGTCAGCTTGCCCCATTTCTCTTTCACCTTGCCGGTCATTTGCTTCCAGTTTCCCGCGACTTGATCCCAGTTCATGATTTGCTCCTCAAAAAAGTGTTCTTCCGGAACAGTCCGATTGGTCGACTTGCGACCATGACTGCTGTCGCTGTTGCTTGCAGACGACGTGCCACTGGCCATGAATGCCATTGATTCGCGCCCCGTGCCCAGACTTTGGCAACGTTGCGCAACGCATGTGGTTGAGATGCGATTCCTCCACACAAGTGGGCGCGGTAAAAACTCGCCCACCTGTGCAGAAATTTGTCAGAAGCCGCGGGGGATATGCCCGAGCAGGATCAGAATTAACACAATCACCAGCACGAGCCCCAAGCCACCACTTGGGCCGTAGCCCCAGTCGCGCGAGTGGCCCCATGTCGGCAGCCCACCCAGAAGGAGCAGAACGATAACGATCAGCAGAATTAGGCCCATGGCAGTACCCTTTCATAGGAAGGCGGGTTGTGCCGCCGAGAACAACAGTTCACAGCGGTGGATGCTTCGGTGTAACCTCCATGAGTTCTGCTGCGAAGCATGCGGGGTGCCGGTGACTGACCAGCACCCCACGATTCAGCAAGAACATTCGTTCGATGCGTTGAGTCCCCAGGTGCCCGGTTAGAACTCGGCATGCTTGTCGAGGCAGTCCACCTGAGTCGCCACGCTCGCGTCATCCTGTTTCGTGGTCACGCGGATTTTCATCCCCGCCTTGAGATGGTCGGCCTTGCAGGCCTTGCCGTCGCAAGTCATGGTCGCGTCCTTGGCCAGGGTGTGTGAATGTTCCTTCCCCTTGGCGTCCGTCATCACCAGCTTGTGGTCGGTGAGGCTGACGAACTTGCCTTCGTGTGTGTTGGCGGCGGCTGCAAACGTTTCGTGCTTGTCGATGGCTTCGATCCGGGTCACGGCCTTCGTGTCATCATTTTTCGTGGTGACGCGGATCTTCGTACCGGCCTTCAGATCCGCCGCCTTGCAGGCTTTGCCGTCGCAGGTCACCTTGGCATCCGCCGCCAGCGTGTGCGAATGTTCCTTGCCGTCCTTGTTCGTCATCATCAACTTGTTGCCGGAAACACTGACGAACTTTCCATCGTGCGTGCTTTCGTGGGCATCCTTGGCCGCCCATGCGGGCGCAGTCACAAACATCGTCACGGCCAGTGCCGCCATTGAGAACATGCGGTGAGACATAGCGTTACCTTTCATTGCAAATGTGCTCGGACAATCCAACGAACGCAACATGCGTCCGTCTTCCCCCGCCCTTGCGCGCCAGCGAGGCATTCGGTCCTCGCCGATTGGTTTTCACGGCTCACACGACCGTGGTCAGAACAGTCAGCGGACGACTGGCACCCTCAAGCGGACTGAGTGAACTCAGCCTGCTTGTCGAGCGATTCGATCTTGGTCGCCACGTTCTTGTCGTCCGCCTGCGTGGTCACCCGGATCCGGTTCCCCACCTTCAGATCCGCAGTCCGGCAGGCCGCGCCGTCGCAGCAGACCTTGGCATCCGCCGCCACCGTGTGCGAGTGTTCCTTGCCGTCGCAGCCTGACATCACCAGCGTGTTGCCGGAAATGCTGACGACCTTGCCTTCGTGCGTGTTGCCACAGGCTTCCGGTTTTGCCGTTGTGGTGGAACACGCTTCCGGCTTGGCGGTTTTGGTGCTGCATGCCTCCTGTTTTCCGGTTGTGGTGGCACACGCCTCCGGCTTGGTGCTGGCCACGATGGGCGTTGCCACCTTCTTGCCATCCATTTTCGTGCCGGGTTTCGTCGTTGTGGTTGTGTTCATAAAACTGGCCTTTCCAAGCGAATGGGTTCGGACCTTCAAACGGACGCAACATGCGTTCGTCTTCCCCCAACCGTTGAGGGCTGATGGAGCGTCTGGTCCGCGCTGCGTGCTGCGTGCTGCTGGATCGTGACATCGACCCAGACTCCATGCGTTCGGCACGCTCTCGAAACCGTCAAGCGAGAGATCCATTTCTGGCGGAACGTTGCGGCAGTGTCGGTTGTGGTGTCGCGCAAAGGTGCGCGATTTGAACCACGGTCTCCCAGGGGAGTGAACTGGCAACGAACTGCATGAACCTGCGGAGTCTCGCGTTAATGTTGCTTCCACCGGGAGTGCTGATGGATGGCATTCCGGGTTCCGATGACGATGTGAATCATCACCGTTCAACTGACCGACTGTTGCGTCGTGTCGCTCGTAGCTGAGTTCCCAAGAACTCAGCCCAACTCACCATCACCATCACGAACTGAGTTCTTGCGAACTCAGCTACCGACCCACGAATCGCCCGGGCTGGACGACCGCTTGTTTGGGTCCGTCCATCGCTGAGGACTCACTTGCTCTTTCTTGGGGCGTCCGAGTTGGCGACGCCTTCGTGTGCCTGTTCCCGATCCGCAGGGCTGTCCTGCGAGAACACCAGCACGCTGTAGGATCCGATGCTGATCGTTCCGGCGGCGGGAAATCCATCTCGCTCGATGCCATTCGCGTCGTCCGGTTCGTCGCCTTGTTCCGTGCCTGCGATGACATCGGAACAAGCCTGATTTGCAAACGCGCTGCTGTAGCCATTCCAGTCGCTGTTCAGCCGCAAACGCCACGTTCCCGGCGACGGAAAGCCCAGCGTGTAGTTCGCGTGAGCCTCGTGCGAGAGATTCACGACGACCACGACATCATCGCCGGGGCCGCCCTGGTGCCAGCGGTGAAACGCGATGACGTTGTCGGCCTGATTCTGATGGAACACGTTCAACCCGGAACCCGTCAGGCCGCGGGTACAAAACGTCCGGTTGAGACGCAGATGAACCAAGTCCCGATACATCCGCAGCAGGCCGATGAACTCTTGTGACTTGTCCCAGTCGAGTGGCACCGAATCCTGGAACCAGCCGTCTTCCAAGAACTCCTGTCCCTGAAACAGCATCGGAATTCCCGGCGACGTGAGCACCAACGCCGACGCCAGGGTGGAGCGCTTTTGCGCGAACCAGTTATTGGAATCCTGGGCATCAATTTCCGAGGGAATGCGGGACTTGCCGTTGGCCACATCGTCGTGCGATTCGCTGTAGATCACCCGCTGGAAGGGGTCTCCGTTGTAGTTGGCCCCGAGCGCCCCGCGAATGCTGTCCAGCGACCGATGCTCGTCGTTCGGCGTGATGACCGCCGCGCGGACCGGGTGTACAAACTGAGCGTCCCATTGGGTCGTGAACCCCGCTCCGCCCTGGTCCTCCGGCTTCGTCAGCCGGTCGTCGTTGTGCAGATCCTCGGCAATGGTGATTCGTCCCGGATACCGCTGTTGCACCTCGCGATTGATCCACTGAGCCAGGCTCCAGCCGTCAGACAAGTCACCGCCGGGATCGCCGTCTCCGCGCACGGAGCGAATATACACGGTCATGTCGAACCGCAGGCCGTCGACGTGATAATCCTCCAGCCACATCAGGGCGTTGTCGCGGATGAACTGACGCACCTCCTTGCGGCCGTAATCGGGCCGCGTCGCACCCCACGGGGTTTCGGCGTGCCAGTCGTTGTAGAAGTAGATCCCCCCCTGGTCGTTCTCACTCCATCCGTCAAATTGCCAGAGGTCGAGATCGCTGGGGCCGAAATGGTTGTAAACCACATCCAGAATCACCCCCATGCCGGCCCGGTGGGCCGCTTGGACGAATCGTTTGAAGCCCGCCGGTCCGCCGTAGGATTCCTCCACCGCGAAGACGCAGGCGGGATTGTAGCCCCACGACGAGTAGCCGGCGAACTCGGCCAGCGGCATGATTTCGATGACGTTCACGCCCAAACGCTGCAAGTGGTCGAGCTTCTGAATGGCTTCGGCGAACTTGTCAGACTTGCCGTCCTTCTTGTCATGAAACGTTCCCAGATGCATTTCATAGATCACGAGTTCGTTGACGGGCGGCAGGTGGAAATCGTCGCCATCCCAGTCAAAGTTCGGATCGTGAACCACCGCGTTGCCCACCGAGTTGGTCACCTGCCGCGCATAAGGATCGATGCGCAGCAGTTCCTTGTCGCCGTTCAGAATCCGGTATCGATATTCGTCCCCGATCGAAGCCTCGGACAGATCGGCGTACCAGTAGCCTTCACCCTCCGGCGACATGGGGTGCGCGTCGGACGACCATTCGTTGAATGATCCCGTGACGGACACGGATTCCGCGTGGGGTGCCCAGACGCGAAACGCCACACCGAACTCATGGGGCATCGCCCCCATTCCCGCATGCACCGGTTTGCTGACGATGTTCGGCATCGAATGATTTCCTTGACTGCCTGTTGAAAAACCGCGGGGTTTGCTTGCAGCGTGCCCGAATTCCTCGGGAGCGAGCACGTTGAAAACGTGCTCCACGTCCTACTTCACCAGCCAGTTAACCCTGATTCTTTCGCGGTCCCTCGTCCCTCGTGGAACAGCCGCGTCCTGAATGTCGCTGAGTTCGCAAGAACTCAGCCCAACTCACTTTCACAAAGCGAGTTCTTGCGAACTCGGCTACAGTCTCATGAACGATTCCTCAATCGATGTCCGCGAAGTCGACATGATTGATGAGCGATTCGATCTTGGTTGCCACGTTGACGTCGTCGGCCTTCGTGGTGATCCGGATCTTGCTGCCGACCTTGAGATCCTCGGCCAAGCAGGTGACGCCATCGCAACAGATGAAGGCGTCCGTGGCCACCCGGAACGAGTATTCCCGACCCTCAATGCTCGCCATCACCAGCCTGTCACCGGAGATGCCGACCACCGTGCCGTCGTGGAAGTTGCCAAACGTCTCGCTTTTTGGCGCTGTGCCGAAGGGGATCACGATCGACTCGTCAGATACCTTGGGAGTCACGCCCCCGGTTGAATTTGTTGCCATGCCAATTGCCTTTCCTTGCGGAGGTGTTTGCACTGTCAGAAGGGCACCGCACGCGCCCGTCCTTCACCAATCACCGGCATTCAGGACGACATCCCTCGTTTGGCGGACCAGAGATAGATTGCCAGAACGAGCATCGCGCCAATTGTGGACATGATCAGCCCGCCCGCATGAAAGCCCGGCTCGCTGGGGTCGTAGTTGAAGATTATTGAGGAGATGAATCCACCCACCAACGAACCGATGAGCCCCAAGACCATCGTCAGCAGCAGACCCATGGGCTGCCGACCGGGCATCAACATTCGCGCCAATCCTCCCGCCACCAGTCCGATCACCATCCACCAGATGAATCCCAGCATGATTGTCTCCTCTTAAAGATATGTGCTTGAGTGCATTTCGAAAGGATTGTCGGAGCGGGGGACGCGCGCCCCCACCCTCCGAGAACCTTGGTGGTCACAATGATTGCCAAGGTTGTGAAATTCGATCCAAGGCGTCATCAACCCAAAGTGTGGGGGCAGCCACGATCGTGAGAGCCTGTTGATTTTGTCGTGGGATGGGCTTCCAGCCTGTCGACTCACGGCGGAAATCAGGCGTTTTTCCTCCGTTCTGACAGGCTGGAAGCCTATCCCACGACTTTTTCAACAAACTGGCCAGACCGCGCGCGATGCAGGCTCGGTTTCCACGCCTTACCCACGCTCTGGCGCGCGTGGCTACACCCCCGATTGATTCATTGATGACGCACTAAGGCTTCAGCGCCTTCATAAACTCGTCGAGTTCCTTTTCCGCCTGTTCCTTGGCATAGCCGTACCGCTCCTGCAGTTTGCCGGCCAGTTGATCGCGCTTGCCGGCGATCACGGTCAGGTCGTTGTCGGTCAGCTTGCCCCACTTCTCTTTGACCTTGCCGGTCATTTGCTTCCAGTCACCTTGAATTTGATCCCAGTTCATGATCAGGACTCCTTGTTAGTGCTTGCCTAAAACGTCCTCGCGGCTCATGCATAGACGTCCGGGGTGACAGCGGGTGCCGGCTGCACAATTGGCACCTGGACGATTGGCGGATTGGAGCCCGCAGCCATCGTCGCCGCCGGGACGGGTGACATCGGGGTCGCCGTGACGATTTGCTGTGTCGGCGTGGGTGCCACTTCGGCCGAGCGTGCCGAGTGTCCGATTTGACCCACCGCCAAGCCAATCAGGAACAGCACGATGCCGGTGAAAATGAATCCATAGACATACAGAAAGGCGGTGTCGGAGCCGTTATGACTTCGGAGATAAAAGAAGTAGACGATTGACCAGACGTCAATCAATCCCCCCAAAGTCAGATAGATCAGCGATGTCGTCGCGGACGATGCTTGTTTCGAGTCGCCCAACATGGTGTTCTCCTTCCTGTGATAGCCGCGAGTGTCGTCGCCGTATTCGCGATGCAGATTGTTGATTCATCCCGAGTACGCGTTTCCAGAACGAGCCCGTTCGGAAGACGCGATGTGAAGGCGTTGAGCCGCCTCCGATGACTCTTGCCGCTTTGGAGAACCGCGCTGTTCCCCGTTATCGTCGGATCGGCTGATCGGAGCGCTGGCCCGATTGCCGGTGAGGTAATCCACCAGTTGCGGAACGGCACGGGAGGCGATGTCCTGCACAACCCCGATGAGCGAGCGGGTCGCCACATCTT
>JANMLE010001583.1:0-9911 GCA_031372385.1 Planctomycetota bacterium
CCGAGTTGCTTCACAAGCTGAACGACGCGGCTAAGGGGCTGTGCATTTTTTACTTCCGAGAGTTACTCGGTGTGTCGCGACACGAGCGGTGTCTCCCTGCCACGGCCCGGTATCACCGCTTCGCCTTCTCATTCGCGCTCCCTTTGATTCGCGCGGACCAAAACGATTGCCGCGCGAATCAAAAGGAGCGCAAATGAGGAGTGCTGTCGAACTGGAGCCAACAGACAACTGCCGCTTCGCGGCGGGCAGCTCTCGGACGTTGTTGCCGCACAGCCCCTTAAAGACCGTAGCCGCACTCGCCAGAGTGTGGGAATGAGTCCTCACGACCCACGTTCTGGCGAACGTGGCTACGTCTGAATTTGGTTGTGCAGCGTGTCCTGCGACCCTCGGCGGGGCACGACGAGTTTGGCGATCAGGACTTGGACGACTTCACCCTGCTGGTTCGTTGTTTCGCTGCGAATCGTGGCCAGGCCGATGTCGGGGCGCGAACGGGACTGACGCAACTCGGTCACTTCGGTTTCGACCCGCAGGATAAAGCCGGGTCGCGTCGGACGCGGCCAGTTGACTTCCACACCGGCACCGACCAGGCCCCCTTCGATCGACAACCCGCTGGTCACGAGCAACCGCATCGTGATCGCGGCCGTGTGCCAGCCGCTGGCCACGTGTCCGTGAAACACCGTTTGTTTCGCGGCCTCGGGGTCGACATGAAACGGCTGCGGATCGAATTGTTTGGCAAAGGTGATGATCTGCTCTTCGTCAATCAGATGCGTGCCGCTGACGAACCGTTGTCCGACGCGCAGATCGTCGAAGTACGACGGCACGACTGTTGAAGGCTGCTGGTTGTCCATGTTTCGCACCATTCCTTATCGCCGCCGCGCCACAGGGCACAATTCCGCACGCGTCCCATTCGCTGCCTCCTTCAATTCGCTGCCGATCCCTCCGCCAGGACGAAGAGGCGACAGCGAATTGAAGGTGACAGCGAATGTCAGAATCGGAGACACACTCCAAGGGACAAGCATCGAACAGGGACTCGATCGTCGAGTGATGTAGTGACCATTGAAACCAGCTCGGTGGAGTCGCTTGGTTGAGGTTTACCGCACGAACTGATCCACGTACTCCCGGCCGAGGCCCACTTCGACGTAGTGCTTCCGGCACATCTCGATCTTGGTGAAGACGTCTTCGTAGCCGACCTGCTTGCCGTCACCGTCGACGTACACCATCGCCCCGTGGATGTTGAACAGCGTGATCATTTCCGGCGCGCCGCCCGAGACTTCATCCACCACCAGCGTGTGGATCTCGCCGGGCGGTTCGTAGACGAAGCTCCCTTCGCTGGCCACCCAGTCGTGTTCGAGATACCGCCACGCGCCGCGAATGACGTAGCCCGTAACCCACGAGGGATGAATGTGCCGCGACAAGACTCCCGACTTGCGGACCCGCAACAGGTTGCACCAACTGCCGGTCACGGTGTTGAGCAGCAGCGGCCGAAACCAGACGTCCTTGGCCTGCGGAACCCAGACACGCTCGTCGTCGGGAATCGCCATGACGGCGATTTCGGGCTGGATGCCGGGGAGTTGGGTGATGACGGTCATTCGAAAATGTCCTTGATGAAATCAGATTCACTCGACGGACCAGTGAGAGACGGCCGGCGAGTTGACTGTAGTCCCGTCGCTCCGCCGACGGGACGGTCGCAGAGATGACGAGATATCCGCAGTGCTGAAGTCCCAACATTCAGGCGATCACGCTGCTCGTCCCGTCGGCGGAGCGACGGGACTACAGTAGGGCGACGGGACTACTGTAACTCTTGTCGGCAATCTTCAGAGAGTCCGTCGCACGACATTGTGCCAGCCGGTCACGAGATCAGGTAGCCGCCGTCCACCGGCAGCACGACTCCCGTGATGAATCGGGCGGCCGGGCTGGCGAGAAAGAGCACCGGGCCCGCAATGTCTTCGGGCGTTCCCCAGCGGCCCAGCGGGGTGCGCGCCAGGATTTGTGCCGAACGGTGGTCATCGTCTTGGAGTGATTGCGTCAGTGCGGTTGAGATCCAACCGGGCGCGACCGCATTCACCCGGATGCCGTCGGCGGCGTAGGCGATCGCCAGCGACTTGGTCAACTGCGCGACGCCCCCCTTGCTGGCACTGTAGCCCGGCACCAGGCCACCCCCGAAGAAACTGAGCATCGACGCGGTGTTGATGATGCAACCGCGGCGAGCCTTCAGCCCCTCGCGCGCGGCGGCACAGACGCGCATCGTGCCGGTCAGGTTGATGTCGATCACATCGGCAAACACGTCGGGCGAGTGTTCGTCGCCGCGGCGGATGACTCCCGCGCAGTTGGCGACCACATCCAGTTCACCGAGTGCCGCCACGCGGTCCGAGACGGCGTCGGAGTCGCGCACGTCCAATTGCTCAAGCACGATTCCGGCCATGTCGGACCGCTCGCGCGCGGCGAGTACCTCGGCTTCGGTGGCACCGACGGCGGTGACCCGGTCGCCCGCAGTCGCGAACGCGACCGCAATGGCCGCGCCGATCCCACTGGTGCCGCCGGTGACAAACACATTGCGAGGGCTGGACATGATTGGTCTCCGAGTCTCCGATGAAAGACGACCAGGTCCGAAGGAACGGGACCGTTTGATCAGGCGCGTCTGAGCGGGGCCGTCGATTTGATCAACTTGAACCCGGATTATTCATTGAGAGTCGGTTTCTCGCGAGTGAGGCATGGCTCAGGGGGGACGCGGGCGTGTGACGTCGTTGGAGCGGGTTTCCCCCTCCCCGCGGTGTGTTCGGGTAGGAATGGGCGTCGAGTTCTCGGGGGGGCGGCGCGACGTGGGGTGGGTTGTTGGATGCCGATGGCGGACAGGTTGAGGACCGCATGGGAGACGGCCGCGAAGTGGTTCAGATGGGTCCAGCCGGGGGCGAGTCTCACGATGATGCAGCGGGCGCTGACGATCACTTTGGCGGCGACCTTGATCAGCCGGGGTACCCTCTGGGTCCGCCAGGTTTCGATGTGACCCTCGCCGAGCGGGTCGCGGCGGCGGTTAAGGTAGCGCGGGTGCCCTCTACGTTTCAAGGTATTCCATTCCGTGTTCTCAATCTCGCGCTTGGGAACGAGTGAACAGGGACGCCATGTCCTTGGGACATCGCCGTTCTGCCGCCCGCGTTCGTTTCGATGCAATTCCTCGTTTCCAAGCTCCGGTTTGCGAATGAGAAGTAGACTGCGACCCGACGGGCGCGGCTCCGACAACAGTCTCGCTGTTCCGTCGCCCGCTCTCGTTGCGAGGTGATTGCAAATCCGGGTCTCCTCGTTACGATCCGGAGGGAATGGTTTTTACGCGATGGAATCGGGAACGATCGGGGGGGCGAAGATGTCCGACACGGACGCAGACTTGGCGTTCTGGTCGCTGCCGGTGGAGCGGTTGCTGGACAGGCTTCAGTCTTCCGAACACGGGTTGACCCAGTCCGACGCGAGTGAACGGCTGGCCCGCACGCGGCAGTTGAAGGCGCATCGGCGGTCGGCCTCGGCGCTGCTGCTGGATCAGTTCAAGAACCCGATCATCCTGCTGCTATTTTGCTCGGCGATCCTGTCGTTCACCCTCATTGACGATCAGACCAACGCCTGGATCATCATCATCATCCTGCTGGCGAGCGGTCTGCTGGGATTCTGGCAGGAGCTGAGTGCCGCGGATGCCGTCGCGAAACTGATGGGGATGATCGAAACCAAAGCCACGGTCATTCGCGACGGGCAGGATGTGGAGATCGCGCTCGAAGCCATCGTGCCGGGCGACGTGATCCGGCTCAGCGCGGGACACATGATCCCCGGTGATTGTCGACTGCTGGCGGCGCGCGACCTGTTCCTGAATGAGGCCGCGTTGACCGGCGAAAGCTTTCCCGCCGAGAAGTCGCCATCGGTCGTCGCGGAAGAGACGTCGCTCAGCCAGCGATTGAACTGCCTGTATCTGGGCACGCACGTCATCAGCGGCATCGCCACGGCGGTCGTGGTGGGAACGGGGCGCGACACCGAGTTCGGGAAGATCTCGGAACGGCTGGAACACAAGGCTCCCGAAACCGGCTTCGAACGCGGACTGCGTCACTTCGGCCAACTGCTGATCAAGGTCGTGCTGGTGATCACGGTGGTGGTCTTCGCCGTGAAGGTGGCCCCGTGGCCCGCGGACAACATGTTCGGCCTGAAGCAGAAGCCCATTGCCGATTCGTTGCTGGTCGCGCTGGCACTCGCTGTCGGCATGACCCCGCAACTGTTGCCGGCCATCACCAGCGTGGTCCTGGCGGCGGGCGCGAAGGCGATGGCCCGGCATCAGGTGATCGTCAAGCAACTGCTGTCGATCGAGAACCTGGGGAGCATGACGGTCCTCTGCTCGGACAAGACCGGCACACTGACCGAAGGGGTGATTCATTTGCAGGAGACGCTCGACGTCTCGGGCCGGGCGAGCGATCGGGTCGCGCGGTTCGCGTACCTGAACGCCTTCTTCCAAACCGGCTTCACCAACCCGATCGACCGGGCGATTCGTGACGGCTGCCCGTGCGAAACCGGCGGCATCGAGAAGCTGGACGAGATCCCCTACGACTTCACACGGAAACGGCTGAGTGTGCGGATCTCGGTCGAAGGACAGAAGCTGCTGGTCACCAAGGGAGCGCTCGCGAACGTCCTGGAGGTTTGCTCGAAGGCGGAAACAACGACCGGCGAACTGGTGGATCTGGCCTCGCAGATCGAAGCGATCGAACAGCGGTTCGCCGAGATGAGCCACGAGGGACTGCGCGTGCTGGGAGTGGCGATCCGTTCGGTCGACGCGGCGCACATCAGCAAGTCCGACGAGCAGGAGATGACGTTTCTGGGTCTGCTGGTTTTCTCCGATCCACCCAAGGCCGACGCTCGCCAAACGCTGGAACAACTGCGGCAACTGGGGGTCGGCTTGAAGATCATCACGGGTGACAATCGTGCGGTCGCGGCGACGATCAGCCGCCGGGTGGGGATCGAGTCCCCGATCATCGTGACCGGCGCCGATCTGCGGACACTCAGCGAAGAGGCGGTGCGCCAGCGCGCCCGCGAGGCCGATGTGTTTGCCGAAGTCGAACCGAACCAGAAGGAGCAGATCATCCGCGCCCTGCAACATTCGGGTGCAGTCGTCGGATACATGGGTGACGGCATCAATGATGCTTCGGCGCTGCACGCGGCCGATGTCGGGATCTCGGTCGCGTCGGCCGTCGATGTCGCGCGCGAAGCGGCCCAGGTGGTGCTGCTCAAACAGGATCTCAGCGTGCTCGTTCAGGGAGTGCGCGAGGGGCGGCGGACGTTTTCCAACACGCTCAAGTACATCTTCTTCGCGATCGCGGCCAACTTTGGCTACATGTTCAGTCTGGCGGTCGCGTCGCTGTTCCTGCCGTTTGAACCGCTGTTGGCCTCGCAGATCCTGCTCGTGAATTTGCTGGCCGACTTTCCGGCGATGGCGCTGGCGACCGACAACGTCGATGTGGAACAGATCGAACGTCCGCGGCGCTGGGATCCCGGTTTCATCCTGCGGTTCATGATGTCGTTCGGCTTTGCCAGTTCGCTGTTCGACTTCATCACGTTCGGAGCGATCCTGGTCCTGTTCGGTGCGAACGAGACCTTGTTTCACACCGGCTGGTTCGTGGAATCGACGCTGACGGGACTGATGATCCTGTTGGTGATCCGCACGCAGCGGCCGTTCTTCATGAGCCGTCCGGGAACGCTGTTCCTGATCGCCGAGGTGATCATCGCGCTGATGGCCCTGTCGCTGCCGTTCTCACCGCTGGCCAAACCCCTCGGCTTCGTCCCCCTGCCACTCAGTCTGCTGGCGATCATCCTGGTCATCACGTTGCTGTACGGGATCGGCATGGAGGTGATCAAACGCCTGTTTTACCGCTATTGGGCTCACTGAGTTGAAGGAGGTTCCTGATGAACGTCTATGGGATTATTCCCGCGCGGTTGCAATCGACGCGGTTGCCGCGCAAGTTGCTGTTGGCGGAGACCGGGCGACCGTTGATCGAGTACACATGGCGGGCCGCGTCGCGGGCCGGGAACTTGAAGCAGGTGCTGATTGCCGCCGACAGTGATGAGATTCAACAGGTTGTCACCGCGTTCGGGGCGCGCTGTGAATTGACCGGCGAGCATCCCAGCGGCACCGATCGGATCGCCGAGGTCGCGTGGCGGTGCTGTCCCGATGGCGACGTGTTCGTCAACATCCAGGGGGACGAGCCCGAGATTGATCCGGCCAATATCGAAGCGGTGGTCGCGGCGCTGGTTGATTGTCCGACCGCCGACATGTCGACGCTGGCGACTCCCATGACCAGCTTGGAACAAGTACAGGCATCGTCGTGCGTGAAAGTGGTTGTCGCGGCGGATGGCCGGGCGCTGTATTTCAGCCGGGCGGCCATTCCGTTCTGCCGAGACCGTTTGCCGGAAGAAGCGCTGCTCACCGATCGGCCGTGGCTGTTGCATCTGGGGATCTATGCGTACCGGGCTGAATTCCTGCGGCGATTGACCGCGTTGCCGCCGTCGCGGTTGGAACAGCTTGAAAAGCTCGAACAATTGCGGGCGCTGGAAGCGGGGGCTCGCATCCAGGTGGCGGTCGTCGAACATCACTCGGTTGGCATCGACACGCCGGACGATTATGCTCGGTTTGTCGCGCGGCAACGTTCGACTACCGCCCGGTGATTCCGCCTGAAATGATTCCCCCAAGACTGCCAAACTCCTCTCGTCGTAGCCGAAGTCGTGAGACTTCGGAGGCGGGTGGCAAACGCCACTGAATTCTTGCGAATTCAGCTACAGCAAAGGCAGACTCGGTTCTTCCCCTCCACTTTTTCCCCGCTCGTTCCGCGTTCGCTTCTTGCGATGCGGCTGGGCGGGGGAGCAAGAATGCATTGATGACCAAGCACATTTTCGTGACCGGTGGCGTGGTGAGTTCTCTCGGCAAGGGCCTGACGTCGGCGTCGATCGGGACGATTCTCGAACGCCGCGGCCTGAAGGTGCGGATGCAGAAGCTGGACCCGTACATCAACGTCGACCCCGGCACGATGAGCCCCTTCCAGCACGGCGAAGTCTACGTGCTGGATGACGGCGCCGAGACGGACCTCGACCTGGGCCACTACGAACGGTTCACCAACAGCCCGCTGTCGCGCGAGTCGAACTACACGTCGGGCCGGATCTATCTCAAAGTCATCCAGAAGGAGCGTGAGGGAAAGTATCTCGGCAAGACCGTGCAGGTGGTGCCGCACATCACCGACGAAATCAAAGCGGCTGTTCTCGGTTTGGCCGGGCCGGATGTCGACGTGGTGATCACGGAACTCGGCGGCACCGTCGGCGACATCGAGGGCCTGCCGTTCCTGGAGGCGATCCGCCAGATCCCGCTCGACATCGGCCGACAGAACTGCCTGTTCGTCCACCTGACGCTGGTCCCGTACCTCAAGGCGGCCCGCGAGTTGAAGACAAAGCCGACCCAGCACAGCGTGCAGCAACTGCGACAGATCGGCATCCAGCCCGACATCCTGATCTGCCGCACCGAACGGGCCCTCGGCAGCGACAACGCCGACAAGATCGCCCTGTTCTGCAATCTCGAAAAGCGGGCCGTCATTGAAGAGCAGGACAAGGAGTTTTCGATCTACGAAGTCCCGGTCGGTCTGATCCAATATGGCTTGGACAAACTCATCCTCGAAAAACTGGGCCTGCCGTCGGGTCCGCTGAACATGGACGACTGGGAAGAGCTCGTCCGGCGGATCAAGAACCCGCAGCATGAGGTCACCATCGCGGTCGTCGGCAAGTACATCGAACACCGCGACGCGTACAAGTCGATCTATGAGGCGCTCGACCACGCCGGCATCGCGCATTCGACGCGGGTCATCGTCAAACGGATTGAAGCCGAGTTGCTGGAGCAGCAGGACGCGGCCTCGGCGCTGGCGGGAGTGGACGGGTTGCTCGTCCCCGGCGGCTTCGGACATCGCGGCATCGAAGGGAAGATCCAGGCGGTCCGGTTCGCCCGCGAAAACAATCTGCCGTTCTTCGGCATCTGCCTGGGAATGCAGGTCGCCGTGATCGAGTACGCGCGGCACATGATGGGACTGCACCAGGCCAACAGCACTGAGTTCGACACCGCATCGAGTGACCCTGTGATCTGCCTGCTGGAAGAGCAGCGCTCGGTCAGCGAGAAGGGAGGCACGATGCGACTCGGTGCGCAGCCCTGCCTGCTCAAGGAGGGATCGCTGCTGGCGAAGTGCTATGGCAAGGCGGAAATCTCGGAGCGGCACCGGCACCGCTATGAATTCAACCCCGACTACCGCAGCCGGTTCGCGGCGGCCGGCATGGCACTGTCCGGTCTGAGCCCCAGCGGCACCCTGGTGGAAGCGATCGAGATCCCCGCGCATCCGTGGTTCCTGGCCGTGCAGTTCCATCCGGAATTCAAGTCGAAGCCGAACCTGCCGCACCCGCTGTTTCACGGCTTCATCGGTGCGGCACTGAAGCGCCGGCAAAACCGGTCGTAGGCGTCGAGGCGTTCCGTACGCGGCCCGTCTCACCGCCCTTCGTTTAACCCGGAGCCAACGGCGACGGCGATATGTGCGATGGGGCGGTGCATCTTTCACTTCCGAGAGTTCACCAGAACTTCATCGGTGTTCATCTTCCTGCCGCTCTCGTTCTGTCTCCCCTCCTTGTCGGTACAGGAGGAATGAGACAGAAAGAGAGAGGCAGAAAGATCATTGAGTCTCGTCGGCCACTCTCGGACGCAAAAAACGCACAGCACCCAAGACTCCGATTGCGTTGCCATTGCCTGCCGTCGCCGTTGGCTCCGGGTTAAACGAAAACGATTCACTGTGGGCCGCGCGAGGTATGGACGACTCAGCGCGGGCCGCTTGAGGACTCAAGCCCTGTCCCACCGGACGGCCCGATCTACTTCGCGCAGCTTGGGCGGGAAGAGCGGCAACGCGATCTCCGGCCCCATCAATTCCGGGTGCCACATCTTTTCCCATTCGAGCGAATGCCAGCCGGTGTATCCGTCGGCGAGCAGCAGCCGCAGGCACTCGATCGCCGGAAACTCGCCGCCGCGGAACAGGACGTAGTCCGCGTGTTGATGTCCTGTCATCAATTGGGTGGCGGCGCGGGCGGCCTCGGAGGATTCGTGCGTTGAAGCGCGCGTCGGTAGCGTGACCGAGTCCTTCCAATGAGTGTGCCGCGTCCACGGTCGCAGCCGCTGCCAGGTTTCAGCGAGGGGCTCGCCGTGAAAGCGCCACGGATGATGCGTGTCCCACACCAATCCCACCTGCGGATGATTCGCCAGTTGCATGACTTCGACACACGGGGGCGAGGCCGAGAAATCTCCGTGGGTTTCCAGCAGGATCTGAATTCCCGCCGCTGCAGCGGCGTCACCCAACACGACAAGACCGTCCGCGATCTGCCGCAGGGTTGCCGGTCGCGCGGGGTCGTCGTGCTTGGGGAGCACGTCGCCAAAGACGCGGATGAACTCGCCCCCCAGTGCCGCGCACAGATCGATGTAGCGCCGGCCGATCTCGATTTGTGACGCGCGTTCGCCGTAGTCCACCGAGTCGAAGCGCACCGACGAGGCGAGTCCCGCGACATGAAACCCGGCGTCGCCAAGTTCCCGTCGGCGAAGTGGCCACTGACCGGGTTGCAGGTCGCCGATCTTCAGCAGGTCGGTCTCCCGCGACAGCAGGCGAATTTCGACACCATCGAAGCCAAACTCGGGGCCGAATTTCAAGACGTCGTGCCACGTCCAATCGGGGCAGGCCAGCGTCGAGAAGCAGGTCTTCAGCGTCACGGTGCCGAGTCTCCAGGCGGGGTGATTGTTTCACGACAAGGACATGGTGAATCGAAGTACTCACGAGTGCTTCGTCCGCCATCAGATGTGGGGTGACATTACTGTAGTCCGGTCGCTC
>JANMLE010001340.1:0-3008 GCA_031372385.1 Planctomycetota bacterium
ACCCTGAAGAAGCTCGAACAGATGAAGCCCGCGCGACCGATTCGCGGCCAGCCCAAGGTGCCGTCGTCGCCCGGCAACAAGAGCGACGACAAGCGACAGGCGGCGCTCGCCAAGCTCAGCGATGCCGACCGGCTGTTGGCCGAGCAACAGCGCGAGTGCGTGATCCTGCCCAACAGTCTGCTCGGTTCGATGGGGGTGCCCCGCAAACTGATGATCGAGGGGCAGCCCGTGTTTGTCTGTTGTGCCGCCTGCGAAAAGGCGGCGCTCGCCAACCCCGCGGAATCGCTGAAGCGACTCGCGGAACTGAAAGCACAGTCGAAGAGCGAGGCGGATGATTCCGCTCAGCTCAAGGGATTGGAGCCAAAGGTTCGCGCGGCGTTGTCGAAGCTGAGCGCCGCGGACCGCAAGACGGCCCTCAAGCAGAAGCTCTGCCCGGTCATGGACGACAGCCCGCTCGGCTCGATGGGGACGCCGGTCAAGATCATGATCGACGGGCAACCGGTCTTCCTCTGCTGCGAAGGCTGTGAGGATGCAGCCCGCGAGAAGTCCAAGCAGACATTGGAGCGGGTTAAACAGTTGACGAACCCCGCGACAGACACGAAGCCGGCAACCGAAGCCAAGCCAACACCAGACGCCAAGACGGAGCCGACGCCATGATCGAACGACTGATCGAGGCGTCGATACGCAACCGGTTCCTGGTGCTGCTCGCGGCGGCGATGCTGACGATCGCGGGCGTCTACGCGATGTTTCAAACGCCCGTCGACGCGGTGCCCGACCTCAGCGAGAACCAGGTGATCGTGTTCACCGACTGGATGGGCCGCAGCCCGCGCGAAGTCGAGGATCAGGTGACGTATCCGCTCGCCCGCAAGCTGCAGGGGCTGGCGGGAGTGAAGGCGGTGCGGTCCTCGTCCGAATTCAACTTCTCGATGATCACGATCATCTTCGAGGACGGCGTCGACTTCTATTTCGCCCGGCAGCGCGTGACCGAGAAACTCGGACAGGCCGCCAATTATCTGCCGACCGGCGTCGTCCCGTACCTCGCGCCCGATGCCACCGCACTCGGCCAGATCTTTTGGTACACGGTCGAATCAGGGGCGAATCATCCGGTCGATCCGCAGCGGCTGTGGGCCGTCAACAAGTTCTACATCGCGCCGCAACTCAACGCGGCGGCCGGTGTCTCGGACGTCGCGACCGTCGGCGGGCTGCCGCTGGAGTACCAGATCGACGTGCGGCCGGAGTCACTGCGCACGTACGGCATCACGCTGGGGGAACTCTATTCCGCCGTGGCACGCAGCAACATGCCGGCGGGCGGCGGCGTGATCCAGAAGAACAACGCCGAATACATCGTGCGCGGCATCGGCTGGATTCGCGACAAGCGCGACATCGAACGGACCGTGATCCGCGAAGTGAACGGCACGCCGATCTACGTCGAAACGATCGCCACCGTGCAACTCGGGACGCAATTCCGTCGCAGCGTCTTCGAGAAGAACGGCAGCGAAGTCGTCGGTGGCGTGGTGCTGATGCGTCACGGTCAGAACCCGCTGGCCGTGACGGACGCGGTCAAGGAGCGGATTCAGGAACTTCAGCCCGGACTGCCCGAAGGGGTTCACATCGTGCCGGCCTACGACCGCACACGGCTGATTCACGGCGCGATTCACACGCTGACCGAAGTCATGTGGCACGAGATGCTGATCGCTTCGATCGCCATCCTGCTGATCCTGTCGCACTTTCGCAGCGTGTTTGTGATCTGCCTGACGCTGCCCCTGGCCGTGCTGTTCTCGTTCCTGATGATGTGGGTGCTGCGCAATCTGGGGGTCATCGACATCCAGGCGAACATCATGTCACTGGCGGGGATCACGATCTCGATCGGCATCCTCGTCGACCAGGCGATCGTCATGGTCGAGAACGCGACGCACGTGCTGAAGGAACGCTTTGGTGACCAGAAGGTCACGGGCGACACGACCGAACTGGTGATTCCCGCGTGCCGCACCGTCGGGAAACCGATCTTCTTTTCGGTCCTGATCATGCTGCTGTCGTTCGTGCCGGTGTTCATGCTGAGCGGCCGGGAAGGGAAGCTGTTTCATCCGCTGGCGTTCACCAAAAGTTTCGCGTTGATCGGCGTGGCGATCATCTCGGTGACGGTCGTCCCTGCGCTGATCCCGCTGCTGATCCGGGGCCGGCTGCGCAGCGAGGAGGACAATTGGATCGTCCGCAGCTTCATCCACATCTACAAGCCGCTGCTGACGTGGGCGCTGCCGCGGCGCAACCTGGTGATGTGGATGTTCGCGGTGCTGCTGATCCTGGCGGCCGGCATGTTCCCGTTGCAGGCGGTCATCGGACAGGGGGCGTCGGAAGGGGCGTGGCGGACGACGTTCCTGCTCGTGTTCTTCTTCGTGGTCGCGTTGACGGTGATCTCGACACGCGGCCTTCACTGGCAGGTGTTGTCGTTCGCCACGCTGACCGTCATCGGCCTGTGGGCCTGGCATTTCCCGAAGATCGGCGTGGCGTTCATGCCGGCGTTGGACGAGGGGACGACACTCGACATGCCGATCACCGTGCCGCGCGCCAGCGTGACGCAATCGGCCGACGACCTGAAAGCCCGCGACGCGCTGTTGCGCGGCTTCCCCGAGGTCGAATCGGTCATCGGCAAGGCCGGCCGCGCCGACACCCCGACCGATCCGGCACCGCTGGACATGGTCGAAACGTTCGTCAACTTCCGTCCGCGCGAGTTCTGGCCGAAGCGTGTCCTGCGCTTCGACGATGCCCTGCGACAGGCGCGCGAGGCACTGACGGCTCTCGAACGGAACGACTACATCGCCGCTCCCGCAACCGCCGAAGATCGCACGTCGCTCGTCAACGAGGCGGCGCAGAAGGCGCTCGAACGTTGTGACGAAACCCTGCGCGAACTGGCGATGGAACGGTACCGCACATTTGAATCGAAGCTGGGCGGGGAATTGACGGCGTTCGCCGTGCGCGAGTCGATCCGGCAACTGGTCACATCCGGCGAT
>JANMLE010001365.1:0-7842 GCA_031372385.1 Planctomycetota bacterium
CTGCCGAGTGGCCATCGCCTCGAACGAGATGCTCTGCGATGCCTCGGAGATTCCCAGGATCACGCCCGTGTCCTGCACCGGAAAGAAACCCTTGGGGACGATCAGATACAGGTAACCGGTCGCGATCAGCGTCAGCACCGAGACGATCATGGTCGCGGCCTGAAACCGCAGGACAACATTCAATGTGGCACCGTACAGCCGGATCACCCCGTTGAAGGCCGCTTCGGACGACCGGTACATCCAATTGTGTTGCGTCGCCGGTTTGTGACGCAGCAGCCGGGCACACATCATCGGCGTCAGCGTCAGTGAGACGACCGCCGAGATCACGATCGTGACGCTGAGCGTCACGGCGAATTCGCGAAACAACCGGCCGACGATGTCCCCCATGAACAGCAGCGGAATCAGCACGGCGATCAGTGAAACACTCAATGAGACGATCGTGAACCCGATTTGCTGCGCCCCCTTCAGCGCCGCGGCCAGCGGGGCTTCCCCCTGTTCGATGTATCGCATGATGTTCTCGATCATCACGATCGCATCGTCGACGACGAACCCCGTCGAGATCGTCAGGGCCATCAGCGTCAGGTTGTTCAGGCTGTAGTTCAGCAGGTACATCACGCCGAAGGTGCCGATCAGCGACAGCGGCACCGCGACGCTGGGGATGATCGTCGCGGGGACGTTTCGCAGAAACACGAAGATCACCAGCACGACCAGCACGACGGTCGTCATCAGCTCGCGCTGCACGTCATGCACCGAGGCGCGGATCGTCACCGTCCGGTCGGTGAGGATTTGAACCTTGACCGCCGCGGGGAGCGATTCCCCCAGTTGCGGCAGCAGAGCCTTCACGTTGTCGACGACCTCAATGATGTTCGCGCCGGGTTGCCGCTGGATGTTGAGAATGACCGCGGGGGTGTCGTTCATCCATGCCGCCTGCCGGACGTTCTCGGCGCTGTCGACAACGTCCGCCACGTCGGACAACTTGACCGACGCCCCGTTGCGGTGGGCGATGATCAACTGCCGGTATTGTTCGACGCTGAACAGTTGGTCGTTCGCGCCGATCGTGTACGACTGCCGGGCGCCGTCGAAGCTTCCCTTGGCCTGGTTGACGTTCGCTTGGGCCAGCGCCGTCCGGATGTCCTCCAGGTTCAAGCCCAGCGCCGACAGCGATGTCGGGTTGGCCTGGATTCGAATCGCCGGCTTCTGCCCGCCGCTGATGCTGACCATCCCGACGCCCGGCAACTGTGAGATCTTCTGCACCAGCCGCGTGTCCGCCAGATCCTCGACCTTCGCCAGCGGCAATGAATCCGACGACAACGCCAGCGTGAGAATCGGGGCGTCGGCCGGGTTGGTCTTCGTGTAGATCGGGGGATTCGGCAGGTCGCGCGGCAGAAAGCTGGACGCGACGTTGATCGCGGCCTGAACCTGCTGCGCGGCGACGTCGATGTTCAGCGCCAGATCAAACCGCAGCGTGATGACCGAACAGCCCTCGGAACTGGTCGATGTCATCTGCGTCAGGCCGGGCACCTGTCCGAATTGGCGTTCCAGCGGCGCGGTGATCGACGACGCCATCACGTCCGGTCCGGCACCCGGATAAAACGTCAGCACCTGGATCGTCGGGTAATCAACCTGCGGCAGCGCGGAGACCGGCAACTGGCGGTAGGCGACGATCCCCGAGAGCAGGATCGCCACCATGAACAGCACCGTCGCGACCGGCCGCATGATGAAGGGCCGAGACGGATTCATGGCGCGTCCCTGCCTGGCGTCCCAACGAGTGGCGCGGCGAACGGCGCGGACTCGGCAGCCGCATCGACAGTCGCGGGATTCGTCGTCCCTTCCGATTCATCGCACGAGGGCGTCTGCTTCGGCTTCGATTCGCCCGTCGTCGCCGACACCGGCCCATCCTCTGGAGTCGTCCGTTCCTTGGCCTGATCGGATGTCGATTGATCAGCGGCGGTCTTGTCCGCTGTCGTTCGTGGACGCTCCGGGTCGCTGGAGGGAACGGCCTTGGACTTCGGCGACTGGTCCGGCGGCCCGCTGTCCGGCGACTTCGCACGGTCTTTGTCCGCCGCGCCTTTCTTCCCTTCTTTGTTTCCCTCTTTGACGTCTTTGCCCGTCTCGCGTGGCGCGACCTTGGCGTCCTTTTGCAGCTTGTCGAGACCGTCGGTCACGATGACTTCGCCCGGCGCGAGGCCGGATTCGATCGAGGTTTCCGCGGCTTCGGAACGTCCCGGCACCACGTTGCGTTTCTCAACGGTGTCGTCGGCCTTGACCACGTACACGTACATCGAATCCGGTCCTCGCTGCACGGCGGCCGTCGGCACGACGACCGCGCCGCGCTGGGTATCGACGAGCAGCCGCGCGTTGACGAACTGGTTTGGGAACAGCAGGCCGTCCTCGTTCTTGAAGACCGCTTTCAAACGGACGGTTCCCGTCGTGGCGTCGACTTGGTTGTCAATCGCGAGCAATTCTCCGGTGGCGAGATTCCGCTTCAAATCGCGATCGAACGCCTCGACTGGCAATGCCTTGTCCCCGCCCGACCGCCGTTTCACTTCGTCCGCCCGGCGTTTCACATCGGCAATGTCATCCTGCGGCACCGTGAAGACGAGCGCGATCGGCTGGAGTTGGTTGATGACCGCCAACCCGTTCGGATCGTTGGCCCGCACGATGTTCCCCTGATCGACCAGCCGCAAGCCGATCCGTCCGGAGATCGGGGCCACGATCCGGCAATACTTCAGTTGCAGCTTCACGTTGTCGATCATCGCCTCATAGGTGTGAACACCCGCCATCGATTGCTGCACGAGCGTCGCCTGCTCGTCGACCTGTTGGGTGGAAATCGACTTGGAGGCCAGCAGCCCCTCGTAGCGGCTCAACGTCTGCTTTGCGGTTTTCAGCACCGATTGTTCGCGCGCCAACTGACTCTCGGCCTGGGCGAGTTGAATCTCGTACGGACGCGGATCAATTTCGGCCAGCACTTTCCCTTCGTCGACGAACTCGCCTTCGTCGAATGTCACGCTGATCAGTTCCCCTTCGACACGGCTGCGAATCGTCACCGTCTTGAAGGCCGTGACCGTCCCCAGCCCGTTCAAGTACAGCGGCATGTCGCGCCGTTGCACGATGGCCGTTGAAACGGGAATGACCCGCGCCGACTTGGTCGCCGGTGGCTTGTTGCGCGGCAACAGTGGTTCCAGCCAAGACACCCCGGCCGCTTGTCGTTCCAACCACGGCGTCCAGTCAGACTGATAGTGCCACGCGGCACCGGCCACTCCGATCACGAACAACCAGCCAAGGAGCGTCCACCACACCGAAGACTTGGTGGCGGGAACGGACAGCGATTGTCGGAAGACGGGGTTCGCCGCAGTCGGTGTTGAGGGAGAAGCGGGCGGGTTGGTGCTCATTCAGCGACACTTTGCGGCAGCGGCATTGGGTGGGAGACAGGCAGAGGCGGCCATGATAAGCATTGCCGTCACGGAATGCCCGAGTCAAAGTCAATCAGCGGTGATTTCCCGGTCCGAGCAGTTTACGGTTTTTCATTTCGCAGCTCACAACTGTCCGGCAATAGGTCGCACAGGGTCATCTGGTTAAAGAGTCGATCGTCTGGAGTTGGTGTGTTTGCGGTGGAAAGGGCCTGAAATACAGGGTTTTTCGAAAAGTGTGAGGCTGAGAATGTGCAAACTCCGGGACAGGCTGCGATCCACTTTCAGTTCGCGTTTGATGATCGCCACCAGCACGCAGGTGCTGATCGCGATCCAGGCCCGGGTCTTCACCGCGTTTTCGCTGGTGCTGAAGAACGCTTTGATTCGCAGGTTCTGCTTGATCCCTTTGAAGAACAGTTCGACCTGTCAGCGCGACTTGTACCACCCGGCGACGGTGAGGGCCGGGATCGTGACGTTGTTCGTGAGGAAGACGAACCGGCGGTCGGTTGCGGCATCGTGGTACGACACACGCCGCAGGGGATCGGGAGGCAATTGCGACGACTTCACGCCCGCCAGCGCGATGGTCTGATCGCTGCGCAGACCGGTCGTCTTGTCGACCCTGCGGCTCACGCGGCGTGTGTCGTCCATGCGGCGGTGTGTCGGGCCGTGGTTGATGAAGTCGTTCGGCCAAGTCTGCTGAGGCTTCGACGTGCGCGGGCCGAGCAGCGTCTGGATTTCGTGGACGACCGTTTCGAGGTGGCCTTCCAGCAGGCGTTTCTTTTGAGCCTTCAGCCACAGCATCGGAAACAGCCCGCGACGACCGGCCTTCCCCGCGTTCTTCGGATGCGTGAGGCGATGGTAATACGTGACCGACAGCATCACGGTGACCCCTCCGGGCAGGTGAACGACCTTCTCGCGCGTCCCCTGCGAATGAAACTGTTTCGGCAGACTCGCGGCAAAGTCCCGCTCGCTCTGCCGCATCTCGGGCAACTGAACGGCTCGAATCAACGCCACCCCTGAGACAGGGAAGTCAACTTCCGGCCCAGCACTGGTCCAGCGGCACATCGACAGCACCTCCATTCAACACGTCAGCCAGTTGGTGAAGTTCGACGCGCAGACCATTGAACTCATCAAGCAACAACAGGGCGGCGACGGCACCAAGGTCATCAACCTGGTGACGAGCATCGAGAAGACGGCGGAAGTAGAAAGCGACGATCCATTTCTGGTCGCGCTGTCCGAGCGCGCCAAGTTAGGACCGTTCGGGAATCAACTGTCGCATTGTCGTTGATCGCTCCGCGACCAGAACGTTGGATCGCGGAGCGATCCACGACAATAATTTCTCGAACGGTCCTAAGGGGCAGGGCTTCCCAGGTGTGAAATGCCGAGAATCCAAGCCTGTAGCGGAATTCGCAAGAATTCGGACGATCAGTCAGACGATCCGAATTCTTGCGAATTCGGCTACAAACGTGGAAAAACACCACCTCGGAAGCCCTGCCCCTAACGATCTCTGCAGCATGCCGATGATGGCGGTCTACCCCGCGAAATTAGGAGACTACCGGCGAGCAGGTCTTCGCCTTGCCGCGCTTCCTCCCATTGCGGCGAGTTGTCACCCGAAGAGTTGTCACGGGTCAGCGCACACGCCGACATTTTCATTCACTCCCGGCGGGGCAGGGTGAATATCGCCGGGGGCTGGATCGTGTCTGCCTCATCATGGCTATCCGATTGCTGTCCCCGGTTGACGACTCAGTTCACGCCCGCAGGTGAAGCACTTCCAGCAATCGAACCAGCCCGGATTGATCGGCGGCGCTGATGGGAACCAACGGCACCGGGCGGCAGCCGGGCAGGTGCAGTTGCTCCCGCAGGTCGGCGGACAGGCGGTCCGCGCCCGGCAGGTCGGACTTGTGAATCACGATCACATCCGCGATTTCCAGCAGGCCCGCCTTTTCCCACTGGATCGAGTCGCCTGACTCGGGTTGCAGCAAAGCCACCACGGTCTCGGCGCATTCGCGGACGGCGACATCCCCCTGTCCGACTCCGACGGTCTCGATCAGGATCACGTCGAAACCGAACAAGGCCAGTGCTTGAGCCATCACATCCAAATTGGGGGCGACGCCCTGTGATCCGCTCGGGGTCGCCAGGCTGCGGACAAACACGCCGTCGTCCGGCAGTGCTCCCGCCATGCGGATGCGGTCGCCCAGCAACGCTCCACCGGTGATCGGACTTTGCGGATCGCACGACAATACCGCCACCGTTTGGTGCGACGCTCGCAGCTCCGTCAGCAGGCGGGCGATCAATGAGCTTTTGCCGACGCCGGGGCTCCCCGTGAAGGCGATCGTCCGGCCAGGTTTGCCACCGCATGACGATGACGTCGGTTCGGTCGGACTCGATGGTGATCGATGCAGAGCGAGTCGAATCGCTTCGACTTCGACACAGTCGGACAGATGCGTCAGCAACTGCGACAACGCCCGCCGGTCGCGCTGACAAATGCGGCTCACCATGTCACCGATGTCGCCAGCCATCGAGCGGGGCCTGGAGTTCAGGGTGTCGACAATCTCCGCCATCGGTGTTCCAGGACCGAAGCAGGCGGCGACTCCCAGTTCCTTCAGCGATTGCACATCACCGGGGGGAATGATTCCCCCCAGCACGACTCCGGCATCCGCGGCGTGATGCGAACGCAATTGGTCCAGCACGCGCGGCACCAGCGACATGTGGGCACCGTTGAGCAGACTGATCCCCAGCCAGTCGGCGTCCTCGTCCGCGACCGCCTGCGCCACCGCTTCGGGTGACTGCCAGATGCCCGCATAGATCACGTGAAAACCGGCATCGCGCAGTCCGCGCGCGATCACCTTGATCCCGCGATCGTGTCCATCGAGCCCCACCTTCGCCAAGACCACTCGCCGCGCACAGCCAGCCACGGGCGGTCCCATGACGGATGCCGCCGCCGCACTTCGTTCAGAGACCGCAGCCTTTGCCGCCGTGTCGACGGAAGTTTCCGTCGCGATCGCGATGTCACCCATGACCGGGCTCCTCATGCTCGCGGCCAGTCGCTGCCGCCATCACCCGACTGTTCGTCGCTGAATTCGCAAGAATTCAGCGAATCCTCCGACCACCGCCTGAGTTCTTGCGAACTCAGCTACGACTTCGTGAATCATCCGAGCTATTGTTCGTGCAAGACATGGCGTCCGAAGATGTCGGCGAGGGCCGACATGATTTCACCGACCGTCGCCCGCACCTTGGCCGCCGCCAGCAATGCCGGGAAAACGTTCTCGCCCGTTGCGGCACTGCGGCGAATGTCGGAGAGCGCTCCGCCCACTTCGCTGGTGTTCCGTTGCGACTTCACCGTACGCAGCGATGCAACCTGTTCAGACTCGACGGACGGGTCGACCTGCATGACCTCCAGCGACGAACTCAGTGGTTCGACGAACCGGTTCAGTCCGACGATCACCCGTTCGCCGCAATCCACCGCCTGTTGATCGGCGTAGGCCGCTTCGGCGATCTCGCGCCGGAAGAATCCGGTGTTGATGGCACTCAGCATCCCCCCCGCGGACGCGATGCGCTCGAAGTAACGGACTGCGTCGTCGCGCATCTGCCGGGTCATCGTCTCGACCAATTCGCTGCCCCCCAGCGGATCGACTTTGCTGGCGACCCCCGTTTCATGGGCGAGCACCTGCTGAGTCCTCAATGCCAGCGTGACGGCATGTTCGGTCGGCAGGGCGATGGTTTCGTCCATGCTGTTGGTGTGCAGCGACTGACAGCCGCCGAGGACCGCGGCCAGGGCCTGATAGGCGACACGGATCAGGTTCACCTCCGGCTGTCGCTCCTGCAATGTGACGCCCGCCGTTTGAGCATGAAAACGCAGCTTCCACGACGCCGGGTCGAGTGCCCCGTACGTGTCACGCATCAACTCGGCCCACAAGCGGCGCGCCGCCCTGTATTTGGCGACCTCTTCGAACAGATCGTTGTGGGCGTTGAAGAAGAAACTCAACCGCGGTGCGAAGCTGTCGATCGGCAGCCCCCGGCGCAGCGTCTCGTCCACGTAATGGCGTCCGTCGGCGAGTGTGAACGCCAACTCTTGGACAGCCGTCGATCCCGCCTCGCGAATGTGGTAGCCGCTGATCGACACCGTGTTCCATTGCAGAACCTGCGTCGTGCAGTACTCGATCAGATCGACGACCAACCGCACCGACGGCTGCGCCGGAAAGACGATCTCGTTCTGCGCGTGAAACTCCTTCAGAATGTCATTCTGAATCGTTCCGCGCAGACGTTTCCAATCGAACCCCCGTTCCTGAGCCGCCGCCAGATAGAACGCCATCAGGACAGCCGCCGGCGCGTTGATGGTCATCGAGACCGACACCTGTTCGAGATCGATCGCGTCGAACAATTGGTGCATGTCGTCGATCGTGTCGACGGCCACGCCGAGGCGTCCGACTTC
>JANMLE010001430.1:0-1583 GCA_031372385.1 Planctomycetota bacterium
TTCGCCGCCGAACCGTTTGCAGGTCAGCGCGTGACCGAACTCATGCAGGATCTTCACCACGGCCAGCAGCAGCGGCAGCCAGATCAGATTCGACGCATTGAGCAACGCGCGGGTGTCGGGCAGCCGTTCGAGCACCCGCTCAAACTGAACGACGACCAGGATCACAGCCGCGGCGATCAGCAGCAGGCTCGCCCCGATCGCTGCGGGGGAGAACAGCCAGCCGACCCGCGCGAGCATCGCATCGAGCAGCCGGTCCGGATCAATTCCGCGGAAGCGGATGCAGAGCAGATTCCCGAGGCGCGACCAGCGTCGTCTCGATTGCAACTGTTGATCCCGGGCCACCAGCAAGCGGCCATAGCCCGGACCATCAGCCATCAGCAGCCCCTGCGAAATCAGTTGTCCCACGAACTGTTGCAGGTCGGCGGCGGCGAGTGTCCTCGGTCGGAACTGTTGGTGGAACCCGCCGCAGATCTCGTCGAGTGTCGCCCGTCCGTTGAGTCGTTGCAGCACGAAGTACTCTTCGTCGCGCAGTTCGAAATAGGCGAGCGTCACCGGATCTTTGACACCCCACGAACGCCGCCCCGAGAACTCGAGCGGGACGACCCGCAGATCGGCCCGCTGTCGCCAGGGGATGCGGGGGCTCGATGATGGTGCTGGGATCGACATGGGCTTGGTCTGCGCGATGGAGCGAAGTCAGTTTGTGGGGAATCCAGGTGAGCCGTGGCGTCAGCGCTCGGGCACCTTCGTTTGTAAAAGTTGTTGTGAATAAGTCGCGTTTTGAAATTGCTGGCAAAGTAGCCATCACCGCTCCGCGTGATGAGCCTTTCACAGGTGGACGCCTGATCTGACAAGGCTCATCACGCGGAGCGGTGATGGCTACTTTGGTCTGAGGAGAAGCCTCGCTGAATTCTTTGAATGAGCGTTACGAAAACCGTCCGGGGACTGACGTCGCCCGGCTCACCTTGATCTCACGGCTTGGCGGCATGAATCACCAGCGCCGCGGACTGGCCCGGGCGGAGGATCAGGTCGCTGTTGTCGATCTCGGCCCAGATCCGGACTTGGTTGTTGACCGGGTCGATCTCGGGGTCGACGAAGACCAGCTTCCCTTCGAACTTGGATTTCGGCTTGCCCGGCAGATCCACCAGCAGTGTGACGTTGCGGCCGACCAGTTCTGTCGGCAGCGACTTCGACGACAGGAACGCTTCGGCGCGCAGTCGATTCAGGCGGATCATGCGGACGACGGGCGTTCCCGGTTCCACCCATTCGCCGCGCTGTTTTTTCCACTGCACGATCATGCCGGGGAACGGCGCCTTGATCCGCCGGCGTTCCAACTGCAACGTCGCACGATCGACGTCGTGCTGCTTGAGCAGCCGCGACAGCGTCGCCTGTTCGTGGTCGAGCGTCGCCTGTTCGATTTCCAGCACCGCCTTGTCGGCGAGCAAACGGAGACGATCGAGCTCCGTTTGTGAGACGCTTTTCGGAAACTTCTCGACGGACTCCAGCGATCGTTTGAGTTCGGCCTGCGCCACTTCCTGCGACTTGCGGGCGAAGCGCACCTTGATGTCGTTCGCCACGAGCATCTG
>JANMLE010001433.1:0-1957 GCA_031372385.1 Planctomycetota bacterium
GTGACCTGTGCGATGGGCGCGCTTGATCTGGAAGCGATCAAGAGCCAACGCGAGACGAAGTCAGAATGAGTCGATTCATGTTCCTCACCGCAACGACTGACACCATGCTGGCGACATTCACATTTCTGTCACCGTTGACCGCCTCGATCGTGGCTGCGCTGGCGGCCGCGATTCTGATTGGGTTCGCGCTGTTGCGGTGGATCGGTGGACCTCCCGCCGCCGTTGCTCGGCGATCGGGGTTGATCGGCATTCGAGCGGTGGCCGTCGCGACACTGCTGCTGATCCTGCTGAATCCGTCGGACGTGTCGCAGACGCCGGGGCCGATTGATCGGCCGGATATTTTCTATCTGCTGGACTCGTCGCAGAGCATGGCGGTTGGCGACAAAGAGACGCGGTTCGATCACGCCGCGCGGCTGATGCGTGAAGCGGATCAAGCCACGCGAGATGAGGCTCATGCTCAGGTGAAACTGTTCCGGTTCGGACATCGCCTGGCGGCGGTCGAGGATGCGTCGCCGTTGGGTTTGGGAGCGGAGGGGTCAGGGAACAAGGACAAGGCTGACGATCTTCGAGGATTGAACAGCGGTCGTTTTTTAAGTCTGACTTCGGAGGTTCAAGCCGCCGATTCGGTGGCAGGTAAATCAAAGACCAAACAAAAACAGATCGCACCGACGGATTCGGACACGCAGTTGCTGACCGCATTGCGGCAGGTGTCGAGTCGGTTCGGACGGCGTCCTCCGGCAGGGATCGTGCTCTTTTCGGACGGCCGTGCTCGGGATGAAAGTGGCGTTGAGCAGCTCGCGGCGCAGTTTGCCCGGTTGAAGGTTCCGGTGCATGTCGTGCCGGTGGGCGATACGGCGAAGGGGGGTGATGTCGCAATCGTGGCGTGCGTGGTGCCTCCGCGCGCGAGACGCTTTGCGGAAGTTGAGGTGCAGGTTTTTTTGCGAAGCTATGGCTACGACGGACGCCGCTGTGAGGTGTCGCTGACTGCACAAAGCCACATCGAGGGCGAGGCGGATCGCCCGCTCGCACCGCCGGTACCGGTCACGCTGCATGACGGCTTTCAGTCGGTCAGCCTGTCGTTTCGCACCGACGCGAAGACACGCAAGTTGCAGGTGTCGGTCTCGACGCTGCCCAATGAAGTTTCGACGGCGAACAACTCGTTCAAGGCCGAGGTGCAGATTGACCGAACGAAGATTCGGCTGCTCTACGTCGAAGGGAGTTCGCAGCCGCTGCAGCCGGTGCAGACGGGAACTCGGTACGAGGTGCGCGGGCCGTACTCGGACTTGCAGAAGGCGCTGACCGAGGACGAGGACATCGAATGCGTCGTGCTGCACACGCCGTACGGTCGCGGTCGGGTGGTGCGTGTCGCCGAATCGGGGGGGGTGGTGACGGGGCGCGGGTTCCCCGAGACCGTGGCCGAGCTTTCCGCGTTCGATGCGATCATCCTCAGCGATGTCGGGGCGGAGGCGTTCACCGAACAGCAACTCGGTTGGTTGGAGAAGTGGGTCAGCCAGCGCGGAGGCGGGCTGCTGATGGTCGGCGGCCAGCGCAGTTTTCGAGCGGGTGGTTGGGATGACACGCCGCTCGCCGAGATGCTGCCGATCGAGATGCGCGGCGAAAATGACTGGCTTCCCGGCACACAGGTCAGTGTGTTGGCCGATCCGCAGGCGATGTCGCATCCGCTGTGGACGATCGTCTCCGACGAGCGGCAGAACCGCGACATCGTCAGCCAGTTCCCGTCGTTCTTCGGAGCCAACCGCTGGGCCGGCGTGAAGCCGAATCTGACGCGCGTGCTGGCGATGTCGAACCTCGCCGCCGCCGACGTACCGGCCGAAATCACCGCAGCCGGCACGCCGCCAACGCCGGTCAAGCCACCGAGCTACTTTCAGTCGCTGCAAAAGAATTTGACCGGGAAGAAGAAGGAAGAGCCTAGGAAGCCAGAGGGACAGAAGTCAGA
>JANMLE010001472.1:0-4889 GCA_031372385.1 Planctomycetota bacterium
GTGGTGGCCCTCTGGTATGCCGCGCTGCCCGAACGCGACCGCCAAAACCCGGTACCGACTTGGAAGGGCAAGGCGACGGTGACCTTCTCCGACGCGATCACCCTCGTCCGCCGAGATTTGTGGGCCCGCTGGATTTTTGCAACCCCCGCATTCAAGCTGGTCATGCAAAAACTCACCCCCCAACAAAAACGCCAACTCACCCGCACGCTGACACTGACCCCGTGATGGCAAAAGTCGAGCTAAGAGTTTGAAAATATGGCTCTCCTTCAGCAGCGGGGCTTCGTGGTGGTGCTGGTCGATCCCCGCAAGCTCAAGTCGGTGCCGGGGAGCAAGTCGGATGTGGCGTGGCGGATTGCCGGTGGTTGCAGCAACTGCAAACCGACGGGTTGCTGGCGGCGGCGTTTCGTCCGGACGACCCGACGTGTGTGTTGCGAGCCGACCTGCGGCAGCGCGGCCTGCTCGTCGAGTTCGCCGCGGAACACCTCCGTCACCTGCAGAAGGCGCTGACGCAGAGGAACCTCAAGCTGGAGAAGGTGCTGTCGGACATCACCGGCGTCACGGGGCTGTCGATCCTCAACGCGATCCTGGCGGGCGAGCGTGATCCGTGGAAGCGGGCCTGGTTGCGGGAGGAACGCTGCCATCACGACGAGGCCACGATCGCGCGGGCCCACAGAGAAGCACTTCGCGAGTTGGCTGGCGCTCCGCCCCGACAACCGCGAATCGGCGGGCCGCCGCCAAAGTGGCAAGACGCGCCCCAGTTCGAATCGAGTCGCCGCCGCCCTGCGCAGGGCGGCGAATGCCCGGCACCATTCCAAGACCGCGATGGGAGCCTACCTGCGCCGGATGAAGGTTTCATTGGGAGCCCCCAATGCGATCACCGCCACGGCGCGCAAAGTGGCCGTGATGATCGACCGTGCCCTGAAACACGGACTGGAAGACGTCGATCCCGGCCAAACCTGGTGCGAACAGCAATACCACGACCGCCTCCTGCAGCCCCTCACCCGTCAAACTCGTGAACTCGGCTACCAACTGATCCCGACACCACCCACCCCAACGGCCTGAAAGACCATGACCCACCAACACACTTCTCAGCCAAATCCACCCTGACCGCCAATGTGGTCCTCAGGGGTTCGGAATGGGCGTGGGCACGTTTTCAACGTGCTCAAATCGCCAAGGAGCGGGCACGTTGAAAACGTGCCCCACGTCCTTGCTGGCCTCCTGATGAACACACCAAACATCCGTACATGATTCGGCGGTGAGAATCGACTTTTGTTCCTGTCAGATTGTGCCAGCATCGCCGGTGAGTAACTTTTGTCGGAAATGTCCGTGAGGTCTTCGCCCTGTGCGTGCCCCCCTTTCACCCATTCACGCCGACTGGTTGCGTCGCATTTCGGAAGTGGCTAAGCTCCCACTCCGCCGGACGCTGGGATCGCGGTCTTCCCCCGCCGGCACAGGCATCCGTAGCTCAATTGGATAGAGCATCGGTCTTCGGAACCGAGGGTTGTAGGTTCGAGCCCTACCGGGTGCATTATGAGCCACAATGACTTACGTCGAGTGGCTCTTTTCTTTCAGACCCAGATGTACCCAGGTACACTTTGGTGGATCTGATCGACGTCCCGACCGTTGGCTTGGGATGTACGCGTCGGTTGAGGAAATACCCATGTCAGGGTTGGCCACTCGAAACAAGAACGGTCGTCTGACGGAGCATCGTACCACCGCCTTTCTGCTGGATCATTTCTGGGTGCTCAAGCAGTCGGTGGATTTCGACGGAGCCGTGTTCTTCGTCCAAGCCGCGACTCGCACCGCAGAATCGCTTGGTCATTCATCGAGTCACCGACCTGTTGCCGTCGTTCAAGCCAGATCTTGGGAAGACGGGTCTGAGGTCGAGGTTCCAAAACTGCTCGTGGAACGACCCGACCGTCAACCTCAGGCAGAGTTCTTCGTGTCAATCCACAGAGCGGACAGCACTGCGACCGCTTCTGACTACTTTTTCTCGGCGGCAGAAATGCAGTCGGTCTTTCGGCGAAAGACGAACTCAGCGGGACAGGAAGTCTTCGTGTTTTCAATCACGAATGAGCGGAACTTCAGCCAGTTCCGGAGACGGGATCGTGAGAAGGCGAGCATTATCTCCAAGGCCCTTGCCGGAGCCGATCGGGAGAAGAATCAAACCTGCCTGCAGCAGGTGTTTGAGATGCCGGGTTCAGGGTCAGTTCGGCCGCCGTTGAACCAGGTTGCTGAGAATCAGTGGCAGATGCGTTTCCATGATGTCCTATTCGAGTTTGAAAGGGACGAGAACGCAATCGTTCACGGATGGAAGTGTGACTCCGCAGGACGGAAGGTGATCAAGCCCTTTCTCACTGAGAACCCCTTTGAAGACTTTGAGTTCGACCCGCTGAATGAAGAATGGATTCTACGATCTCCGTGATCATCATTCGGGTTCACGTGTCGGCCGGCTTCTCGGCGAGATGGGATCTGAGAACCTCAGCCTCCCGCTGGACGTCTCCGGGGGCGTAATGCCTTCGGGTTGTCTCCCAGGACGAGTGCCTCATCACCCGGCAGATCACCAGTGGTGGAACTCCGGCATTCCGCAATCTCTCACCACAGGAACGGCGAAGGTCGTGGGCTGAAGCATACTTGGTGAGGCGGCCGGTTCTTTCGTCCGAAGGTTCCACTTCAATTCCGGCTTCTGTCCCGATCCGAGTGATGATCTTCCCGACCCACTCGGCGTCAAACCGTTGATGGCGAACCTTTCTTTTCAACTTCAGTTGAAGTGACTGTGGGTTGAACACCCAGCCACGTCGTTGTTCTTGGGGAGTTTCCAAAAGGATTTGTTCAAACCAGGGCAGAAGCGGGATGTCTTCTTCCGTGTCGTTCTTTTGTTGGTCTGCTGGAATCACCAGAACCGGATATGGACCTCTCCCCCACACCGGACGAATTGTCCCGCTGCGATCCCAACTGACGTGCATCAGTTCGTCCAATCGCAAGGCGGATGTCCACAGTCCTCTGAGGACATGCTTCCACGATGGGGCCGCGACGTCGCCGACGACAGCGGGTGTCGCCAACAGCATTTTTTCGAACTCCTGCTCTGTAATCGGCCTCCCCTTCATCACCTTCAACTTCGGGGTTTTGATTTTCCGAATTTTCGGTGCCGTCGGTATCCAGCCTTGCACGTGTGCCCAATTCAGGGCGGAGAGGACACATGCCATGTAGCCCTTGACGGTATGCGGCGACCTGGGCTTCTTGCGGAGCGACTGCTCCCCGGCCAAGAGTCTGGCCTGCAGTTGTTGCAGGGCGTTGGGATCAGCCATGTCACCCAGCGTCTTGGGCCTGAGGATGCGTTCGGCCAGATCCAACCGACTTTCCGCATGCATGGCCGTGCTGTCTCGAACGGTCATGAGGTGAAGGGACCGGAATTGCTCTCGGAAGTCCGCCCACTCCATTTCAGGTCCAACGATTTTGCCTCGTCCCGATGCCGTTGAGATTCCCAGAAGAAGTTTGGCTTCGAGTTCAGCTTTCTGATGCTCGGCCTCTTCCTCGTCTCTTGTTCCGGTTGAAATCCGAATCTCCCGTTTCTCAACGGGACAGTCATACCGCAATTGGAATGGTCGCCCTGAAGGTCGAACGATCCGAACCTTGGGGATCTTCCGGGCAGACGGTGAGCGAGATTTTCTTTTGGCCATGACGCAGTCTCTCCGCAATCAGTTGGGACTGGTGATTGACGGGGCTGGTCAGACGGCTTCGGAAACGGGTTCACCGTTCCGTCGTTCCTGGGAACTCAGGACGTAGTCAATCCAATCACGGCCATGGATGTAGGCGTGCTTGTGGACGTAGTAGACCCGCAGTCCTGCTCGTCTGGCGGACCGCAGCGTGGCCTCGCGGATTCCGAGCCTCCGCGTGAAAGCCTTGAGCGTGTAGAGCTCGTCCGGATTGATTACGCCTGAAGTGAAGTCGTCGCCGGTCGTCATCGTGTGAACCTTTCCTGCTGCATGGTGGATCGTGCTTCCACTTGCAGCGGCAGTCATTCACAACTACCCGCGAGAATCGCGAGAGCCTCCGTAAGCTCAAATCGGGAAATCAGTTCGGGGAATCAAAGTAACACCCGCTTGATGCGATGGCGTTGAAATTCTGACTATGCAGTTTTCTGTGATCAGTCGAGATCGTCTTCTTCTTCGTCGTCCTCGTCTTCATCGACCACAGCTTCGATGTCGTGGCTCCCGTCGCCCAGGAGCTTCTTGAATCCTTTTCTGACGTCACCTTCGAAAATACTCCGGTACTTTTCCATCGCGTTCTCTCCAAAAATCTCGGTCATGCGACGGCTGGCCTTCGACTGCAGCGGCTTTCCCGATTTCTTGGCAAACCACTGCATGGATATTGCGATTTGCTCGGTCGTCAACGGAATCAGTGCCTTTCGTCCAGTTTCACGTGGGTCGTGATGGATTCGAAGGAACGCTTTCAGCAGTGTGACGTCGGTCATGACTCTCCCTCCCCTCTTGGGCTTTCTCTTGACTGAGGTTGCGAGTTCGTTTTGCTTTGCCGACTCCTGACCACGAACCTGGTCGAGTACGAAGACCAGTGCATCGACTGCCGCCAGTGAGGCGGTGATGAACTCGGCTCCCAGCGACTCTCCCTGCAAGTAGGCGTCGATGATCTCAGGGAGCCGCTTGCCCTCGGCGGCAAACTTCGTAATCAATGGATGGAGATCGCCTTCCGAGTTGCCCTGATGAATCAACAGTGGTCGGGGGTCACTCCCATCGGGTGGATCCCAGTCAGACCACGGAACGAAGGGAGTATCCGCAACTTCTGGACGTATTTCGACCATGCTCCGAAGGTAGACCAAGTCAAGCTCCCAAGCGAGGTAGTAGACGAGGCAGGCCCACTTTGTGCTATTG
>JANMLE010001493.1:0-1027 GCA_031372385.1 Planctomycetota bacterium
GGTGGTCCCGCACGCGATGATGTTCGAGCCGACCGAGACCGAATCCAAAGCGACGCTCGACGCTTTCTCGGACGCGATCCACAAGATCGTGACCGAGGACGCCGACCTCTTGCACACGGCTCCGCATACGGCTCCGGTCAGCCGTCCCGAGGAAGTGAATGCGACCCGCAAGCCGGTTCTCACATGGGCGACCTGTCACAAGGACTGAGGGCGTGTGAATCTTTCAAGTTCAATGGCGGTCCGCGACAAGATGTGGCGTTGGCTTTAGCCGACGCGGTACGACATCTTGCGTGGGTTGAAACCCACGCCACGAAGACTCACAAGGACTGAGGGCTCATGGCGCGATTGCCCCACGTGCGGCAGATCATCGACTCCGCGGCGAATTCGGGTTCGTGGAACATGGCCGTGGACGGAGTGCTGCTTCAGTCGGCGATCGACGACGGAGTCGCCACGCTGCGTTGGTACACCTGGCGCGAGCCGACAGTGTCGCTCGGTTATTTCCAGCGCGAGCAGGAAGTTCTCGGTGACGCGCGATTGGCGAAGCTGCCACGGGTCCGCCGTCTCTCTGGTGGTGGGACGCTGGTTCACGATCACGAACTGACCTACAGCCTGACGCTGCCCGGATCGCAGCGGCTGATCGAGCGGCCGATCGAGTTGTACCGCCTGGTTCACCTGGCCTTCGTGGAAGTGTTGCGGGGACGTGGTGTGGAACTCGACCTGCGCGGCCCGACGGTGAAGCGTTCCGAGGAGCCGGTCCTTTGTTTCGCCAGGGAAGATGAACACGATCTGGTGTTGAACGGGCACAAGGTTCTCGGCAGCGCCCAGCGCCGTCGACGGGGGGCGATCTTGCAGCACGGGGGGCTGCTACTGAGGGCGTCGTCGATCACACCCGAACTGCCCGGAATCGGCGACCTGTGTCCGGCGGCCGATCTGGCGGGACTGGCAGAGGCATTGGGGATGTCGCTGATTCGGAGAATCGCGGACGACTCGCGGGAGGAACCGCTCACCGCGAACGAAACAGAAATGG
>JANMLE010001524.1:0-1716 GCA_031372385.1 Planctomycetota bacterium
CGCACGGACGAGGCGTCCGTGCTACGGGGCAAATGAAAGTTGTTCGACCACTAGCCGCCGGTGATTTCCAGCAGACCGGCGGCTAGCGCCTTGCCGCTCACGGGGGTTGTTCAACAGGAATGGCGGAGAGCCCATTTTGCATTCGCTCCCACGCTTGAACGATTGACGACAACTTCCCAACACCAAGCTTGCCAGCGGAGGCGATGTCGGCCAGCGGGGAGATCGGCCGGCCGGATTGGTCTCGCTCCAATCGGCGAAATCCGCTACTAAATCGCCCGACCGCGAAACTGTCTGGAGCCCCGCATGTCCGCGTCCCTGAGCCATTCCGATCCGACACCGATCCACACCGTGGGGCGTGCCGTCAGCAATCTGATCATCGCGACCGGCGATCTGACCCGCTTCCTGTTCCTCACCCTGGGCGGCCTGCTGGTCCGCATGCCCCGTTCGCGGGTCTTGTGGCCGGTGATGTACGAGGTGGGGGTTCGCAGCGTGCCGGTGATCGCGGTCACCGGGTTGTTCATCGGCATGGTGCTGGCCGTGCAGTCGTACGACACCCTGCGAACGTACCGGTTGGAAAGCCGCATCGGTTCGGTCATCAATGTGTCACTCGTCAAGGAATTGGGGCCGGTTCTGGCGGCGACGATGCTGGCGGGCCGGGTCGGTTGCGCGATGGCGGCCGAAATCGGCACGATGCGGGTGACCGAGCAGATCGATGCGCTCAAGGCGCTGGGGGCCGATCCGATTTCCTATCTTGTGGTGCCGCGATTCCTGGCCTGCTTCTCGCTGATTCCAGTCCTGACCCTGATCGCCGACGGGGTCGGAATGTTTGGCGGCTGGGTCGTCAGCGTGCAGTTGCTGGGTGTCAGCGACCACTTTTTCTGGCTGTATTCGCAGCAGTTCATCACGGCGTTTGACGTGGTCTCGGGTGTGATGAAGAGCATGTTCTTTGGAGCGGCGATCTCGATCATCGCCTGCCATCGCGGATTTCACTGCGGATCGGGAGCGGAAGGGGTCGGCCGGGCCGCGACCGACTCGTTCGTCTGTTCCTTCATCGCGATCCTGGTGCTGGACCTGGTCCTGGTCATCCTGTTGAACAACGTGTTCCGGCTGTTGTGGGCGCTGGGCATTCAGGTTGTGTGATGAATGCTTGTCAGACCCGTGCCTCGTTGTTTGTGACTGTCCCGATTCGGATCTTCTGCCCGTGAACCCTTCCACACCGATCACCCCGCCGATGACGACCGCGCCGGTTCCCGTGCTGGAACTGCGGGGAATCACCATCGAGTTTGGATCGCAGCGCGTGCTGCAGGATGTGTCGATCGAAGTTTGCCGCGGCGAGACTCTGGTGTTGATCGGCGAGAGCGGCTGCGGGAAGAGCGTCACCACGAAGCTGTTGGCGGGGTTGCTCGAACCGACCCGCGGCGAAGTGCAGTGGGACGGCCGGCCGGTCCGGAACCGATCCGCGCGCGAACTGCGTCGCGACCGGCTGCGGTACGGCTACCTGTTTCAGGGGGCGGCGCTGTTCGACAGCATGAACGTCTTCGAAAACGTCGCCTTCGGTCTGCGGGAGAACACGGAACTGAAAGAGTCACAGATCCGCGACGTGGTGCTGGAACGGCTGCGCGAAGTCGGACTGGCTGCCACCGTGGGCTACAAGCGACCGTCGGATCTGTCGGGCGGAATGAAGAAGCGCGTCGGCCTGGCGCGGGCTCTGGCCAT
>JANMLE010001527.1:0-5980 GCA_031372385.1 Planctomycetota bacterium
TCGGTTCGTTCGACCGTCCCAATCTCGTCTACCGCGTCGTCCGGAAGAGCGACGTGCTCAAGCAGGTCCGGCAGGTGATCGACTCGCACCCCGGCGAATCTGGCATCGTCTACTGCATCTCACGGCGCGAGGTCGATGACATCGCGGAGGCCCTGACCCGCGCGGGCTACCGCGCGCGGCCGTATCACGCCGGGCTGTCTGACGCCGACCGGCACAAGCATCAGGACGAGTTCCTTAACGACGATGCCGAGATCGTCGTGGCGACGGTCGCGTTCGGCATGGGAATCGACAAGTCGGACGTGCGGTTCGTCGTTCACACCGGTGCGCCGAAGTCACTCGAACACTACCAGCAAGAAACGGGACGGGCCGGCCGCGACAGTCTTGATGCCGACTGCTGGCTTTTCTGGACCGTGGCCAACTTCATCACGTGGCGGAAGATGCTCAGTGATCTCCCCCCCGCCGCGTTCCAGCAGTCGGACGACAGCCTGCGGTCGATGGAGCGGTACTGCAACAGTGTCGTCTGCCGTCACAAGGCGCTGGTCGAACACTTCGGCCAGAGTTATCCCGGCACCAACTGCGGCGCATGCGATGTCTGTTTGGATCAACTCGAAATCGTCGCCGACTCGAAAGTGCTCAGCCAGAAAATCCTGTCGTGCGTCGTACGGGTGAAGGAGAGTTTCGGAGCCGGCTACGTCGCGCAGGTTCTCACCGGTTCGCAGGAGGCCCGCATTCTGGAGAATGGCCACGACCGGTTGAGTACCTACGGATTGCTCAAGGAATCCCCGACCAATCACGTGCGGGACTGGATCGAGCAACTGGCTTCGCAGGGATTCCTCGTGCGGACCGGCGAATACAACGTGCTCGCCGTGACGCCCAAAGGTTGGGAAGTGCTGCGAGGCGAAGCATCCCCCCAACTGCTGAAACCCGCGGCGAAGAAGGCCAAGGCGGCGCGCGGCACCCGCACCGAAGCGGCTTCGTGGGAGGGTGTCGATCGGGCTCTGTTCGACGTGCTGCGCGGCGTGCGGCGGCAACTGGCGGCCGATCGCAACGTGCCACCGTTCGTCGTGTTTGCCGATACGACGTTGAGAGACCTCGCGCGGCGACGTCCCACCACGCTGGACTCGTTCCGCCACTCACACGGCGTCGGCGACAAGAAGACGGCCGACTACGGCGCGATCTTCACGGAGGCGATCCGGAACCACTGCACCGAACGGGGACTGACCACCGACATTGGGGACGCCACCGATTCACCGATCGACTCGCGCAGCCGATCATCCCGCGCCGCTGAGCCGGTCAGCGAGAAGGCCGTCGCGACGCTGGCCTCGAAGCAAAACGCCTTCGACATGTTTCAGGAAGGCCGTACCCTCGAAGAGGTGATGGCGGCCACCAGCCGGGCCAAGTCGACGGTCTCCGAGTATCTGGCCGAGTTCATCGAGCAGACACAACTCAGTGATCCCACCCCGTGGGTCGATCTCGCCACGTTCGACCGCGTCCGCGCCGCCGCGCGCCTCTCCCCCGACGGCCGTCTCAAGCCGATCTTCGAGGCACTTGAAGGCACCGTGACCTACGACGCGATCCGGATCGCGCTGGCCTGCCTGCAACACGAGCCCCCCGCCGACACCGCGCCGGTCGATTCAGTCGATGAAATCGTCGACGGATGACACGGATGATCCGGAGTTCGTCGATGGATCGCCGCAGTCCAGATTGGCAGGGCGATCGCTTGTTTAACGTAGTTTCGCCGTTCCCTTCGTGGACACTCGCGGGGGCGGAACAGGAGTGGACCGAGTCAATGTTCGTTGCCCCAAAGGGATGTTCCTCGGGAGGCTTGTGCGCGTTTCAATGGGTCCGTCTTGGTTTTCATTCGCGCTCCGTTTCATTCGCGCGGAATCCTTTCTTCGAGGAAGAATGTCCGCGCGAATGAAACGGAGCGCGAATGAGTTCCAAAAGCAGCAAGGGGAGTCCCTCTCTACGGGATGTTCATCAGGAAGTTGGGACCAGCCCGTTTCGAGCGCCGGCCCACCGGCAGATGACATCGAGAATTGCTGGTGGGCCGGCGCGGCGAAGCGCCGCTGGTCCCACCCTACATCCTGTCCGGCGTTAAATGGGGGACAAGGATCCATCCAGATTGGTGTCGCTCCTTTCGTTCTCACGGCTGGTTTCGTAAAAGGGTGCGTCTGAAGTACGGTCACGGTTTGGTTCCACGGCAAATGGGGCGGTGAATGGCGGTCGTCAGTTTTCGCGGGGTGTCTTTTGGGTACGTCAGTCCACCGTTGCTCGACAAGGTCGACTTCTCGATTGAGCGGGGCGAACGGATCGGTCTGCTGGGGCGGAACGGGGCCGGCAAGTCCACGTTGATGCGTCTGGTCAGCGGCGATCTGAAGCTTGATGCCGGGAGCATCGACCGGCAGGCGGGAACCCGCGTCGCGCGCCTGGAACAGGAAGTTCCCGTGGGACGCACGGGGACCGTCTTCGACGAAGTGGCCGAGGGACTCGGCGACGTCGGCGGCGCGATCGCCGCCTTCTACAAGCTGCATCAGTCGACGGAACCGCTGTCCGACGCGCAGCGTCACGACCTGGAGCAACGGTCGCAATCGTTGAATCCGGAGACCGCCTGGAAACTGGAACACCGCGTCGACCAGGTGCTCGACAAGATGCAACTGAATCCGCAGCGTCTGTTCGATTCGCTCTCGTCGGGGATGAAGCGGCGCGTGCTGCTGGCGAAGGCGCTGGTGCTCAACCCCGATGTCCTGCTGCTGGATGAGCCGACGAACCACCTGGACATCGATGCGATCGCCTGGCTGGAGGAGTTCCTGCTGAAATTCTCGGGCACGCTGATCTTCATCACGCACGACCGCGTCTTCTTGCAAAGGGTGGCCACGCGGATCGTGGAGCTGGACCGCGGGAAACTCTACGACTGGACCTGCGACTACGCGACGTTTCTCGTGCGCAAGCAGGAGGCGCTGCTGGCCGAGGAACAGCAACAGGCGCTGTTCGACAAGAAACTGGCGCAGGAAGAGGTCTGGATTCGCCGCGGCGTGAAGGCCCGTTGCGTGCGCAATGAAGGCCGGGTGCGGGCCCTCAAGAAACTGCGGGAAGAACGCCAGGCGCGTCGCGAACGGGTCGGCAACGTGCAGGTGGAAATGCAGGAGGCCGAACGATCCGGGGCGCTGGTGATCGACGCCCGTAACGTCGGCTTCCAATATGAGTCTGCCGGGCCTGCGATCGTGCAGGGGCTGACGTCGACGATCATGCGGGGCGACAAGGTTGGCATCATCGGTCCCAACGGTGCCGGCAAGACCACACTGCTGCGGCTGTTGCTCGGAGAACTCGAACCGACTTCGGGATTGATCCGCCTCGGGACCAACCGCGAGGTCGCCTACTTCGACCAGTTGCGCGCCCAACTCGACGAGAACGCGACGGTGATGGAAAACGTCGCCTCGGGTCAGACCGAGTTGCTGATCAACGGCCGCAAGCGGCACATCATCGGCTACATGGAAGACTTCCTGTTCTCGCCCGAACGGTCGCGCAGCCTGGTCAAGTACCTGTCCGGCGGCGAGCGGAACCGGCTGCTGCTGGCGCGGCTGTTCTCGAAGCCGTCCAACGTGCTGGTCCTCGACGAACCGACCAACGACCTCGACGCCGAAACACTCGAACTGCTCGAAGACCTGCTCGTCGAATACCCCGGCACGGTCCTGCTGGTCAGCCACGACCGCGCGTTCCTGAACGAAGTCGTCACCAACACGCTGGTCTTCGAAGGAGACGGCGCGGTCAAAGAATTTGCCGGCGGCTACGACGACTGGTTGACGCAAAGACGGTCATCGACCGATGCCGTCACCCGGTCGGCGAAGTCGTTCAAGGCGGATGCACCAGATTCCAAACCCGCGCCGCCCGCCAAGCCGCGCCGACTGAGTTTCAAAGAGCAGAAGGAACTGGAAGGGTTGCCGAAGCAGATCGAGCGTCTGGAGATCGAGCAGGCGGAGATTCACGCGGCGATGGCGCGGACGACGTTCTATCAGCAGGACAAGGCGTTGATCTCCAGAACAACCCAGCGGCTGGAAGCCCTGCAAAAGGAACTCGCCGCGGCATTCACCCGGTGGGAATCGCTGGAATCCGTCGAGTCACGAACCTGACTCAATGAGTCACGTTGTGACGACGCACGGTCCAATCAAGGTGCCGCCGCTTCGTTGGAATCGGCAGTACCGAGGTCCAACTTCGCCCACTTCCTGGCGGCGAGCTTCTTCAGCCCCTCGGCGGTGACCGAGCCGTTTTCCTTGAAGGTCAGCGATTGCAGGCGTGGCATGGACAACAGCTTGTCGACCGCGTTGTCGGTGACGCCCGTCGCACGGATCGACAGTTCCTTGAGTTTGGGCAGCGCGGCAATCACGTCGACCGTGGCATCCGTCATCTGCGGCACGGTCCAGATGTCGAGCAGTTCCAGTGCGGCGAGGGCCGACAGGTGCTGCAAGCCCGAGTCACTGACAGTCGGAAGTTCGTGCAAATAGAGCCGCCGCAACTTGGGAAGATCGTCGAAGACCTCCATCGCCCGGTCGTCGATGTTGGGCAGGTCGCGCAGTGTCAACCGGGTCAATCCCTTTCCCTTGAGGGCCAGCAGGCCCTCGGAACCGAATCCCTGACAGCGGAAGATTTCGAGTTGCGAGAGTTTGCCGAGCTTGGCGAGGTGCGGCCCGGACTGGTCGGAGATGATGAAGTCCTGCACCAGCAGCGACTCGAGTGTTTGGTTGCGGCTGAGATACTCCAGGCCCGTATCGGATACCGCGGTGCTGCGATGTTTGAACGCGGTCAACTCGGGGAGATCGGCGACGACTTCCAACGCCATGTCACCGGCTTCCATGTTCCCCCGCAAGTCGAGCGTGCGAAGCGTCTGCAACTTCGAAAGCCGCTGCGCACCAATGTCGCTGATCTTGTTCTGAATCAACGTGAGGCGCTGCAGTTTGCCGAGTCCGCCAAGGATCTTGACCACTCCGTTGGTCATGTTCGTGTTGGATGAGAGGTTCAGGTCGGTCAGATCGGGGAACGACTTGACGATCATTTCGACGGTGACATCGTTGATCACCGTGTTCGTCAGTGCCAGGCTGGTCAACCCCTTCAGGCCACTCAGCTTAGCGGCCATCTCGTCATTCAGAGTCCGGCAATTGAAGATCTCGAGCTTATCGAGATCCGTCAGCCTGCCGAACAGTGCCAGGTCGTCGGCTGTCAGGTTTGATCCGTCTTGGATCACGATTTCCATCAACACGTCGCCGTCTTTGGGCGAGTACTGGGAACGCGACCCCAGCGCGTCGATCCGAGCTTTGGCGGCCGCGACGTCCTCCCCACCGGGCGTGACCTTTTTCGGAGCCGCAGTCAGTGCCTCAATCTTCGAGCCACTCGTGGACGGACTCGAACTTCCGCCCGTACCGCCGCTGGGGATTTGAGTTTTGGGACACCCCGTCAGACACAACAAGCTCAAGCTTGAACTCAAGATCACGCCCGCGCCAACGCCTCGCAGCCTCCGACAACACATCATGACTTTCGCCTTTTTCCGGTCGGTAGTTTCGTCGCCCTATTCACTCAAGAGTCGTGCGCGGACTTCCGCCAGGGGACTGGATTTGCCGGAGGCCCTCCGGGATTCGATCATCTCCCAAAACTCGCGAGAACTCGCCCACGCGAAATCTTCCGCGTCGTAGTTGTCGAGACCGAGGATGATTGCACAAGGCTTGCCGTCCCGTTCCAGGACGACGCGCTCGTGTTGAGCGGTCTCGACGGCCGCAGCCAGATCTGCCTGAGCTTCTCCCAACGTCATCGTCTTCATGTGATTTGTTCCGTACCAGCAGTCAAGAAAGCTGACATCACCGGAACCATAGTGGTCGAACTCCGCATCAATCAGCGATTTCGATTGTGGCATCCGATCCGTCGGCGAATAGCGAAGTAGCCACGTTCTGGCGAACGTGGCTACCTCGAAACTCAATCTGAAAGGTCTACT
>JANMLE010001537.1:0-4355 GCA_031372385.1 Planctomycetota bacterium
TGGTTTCGTCGATCATCGTACTCATGGCGATCAGCCTCACAGGCGGTTCAACAACAGGCCCATGCTATCGGCGGCGGATCAGCGAAAGCAACTTGTGGGCAATCAAACCACGGCCAACTGGCCAATGTTGACACGCGTTGCTACGGTGAGCTAAATGACCGAGCGCGAATCTTGGACTGTGAACGAGGGGGTCGGGAGTCTTTTTCGGAGCGGCGGAAAGGATCGCTCATTCATCATTCAGCCGCAGTCCGCCGCTCCGAAAATGACTCCCGACCCCTTCCGCCCGGCCTGACCTTGTTTGTCCACGAATCGCGCACGGTCATTTAGAAGAATCATCGGACACCGATTGGAGAACAGCCCATGAGTACCACGCTGAATCTGTCCCTGACCGACGAATTGCGGGCGTTCGTGGATCAGAACTCCGGTGATGGCACGCTGTACGCCACCCCCGGCGAGTTCGTGCGCGATGTGCTGCGGGAAAAGAAAGAACGCCTCGAAGCAGCCCAGATTCGCGATGCCATTCTGGACGGATACCAGGATGCGCTTCAGGGGCGCACCGATCCGTATCGCGGCGACTTGCGCCAGTTGCTGAAGAAGGCCGCCGATTGACCCCCCGCAAGAAGCAATCACCGAAGGCTGCCGTCGAACTGACCCGGCGCGCACTGGCTGATCTCCGTGAGATCGAGCGGTACTCCGTCAAGGAGTGGGGGCGAAAGCCTGCGGACAAATACCTGAATGACATCGCGGCAGCGTTGGATCGGTTGAGTGTGAATCCTCAGATTCTTCGATTGGAGCCTGACTTTTCTCCCGGTCTTTTCTTCTACCGGGTCAAGAAGCACTTCCTGGTGTGCGACTATTCGAGCGAAACGGTCATCGTCCTGGCGGTGATCCACACCAGCATGGACCTCCCCAGTCGCTTGCTGGAACTTGAGCCGCGCCTGATTGCAGAGTCGCAATTCCTGCAGAACAAGTTGCACCAGACGCCCGAACGAGAGTGATGCGTCGGAACGCCCCGGTCTTACTGCGGCATCGTCATCAACGCGAGCAGTTTCTTGGCAGCCGCTTCGGCGGGGTGGCCGGGGCTGGAGTCGCTTTGGACGAAGCCCCGGGGTTTCGCGAAACGCTCCAACCCCGGCCACCCCGTCGCATGTCAGTTGTCGGGGGGGTGTGCCTCAAGCCACTCTGCATCGGCGCGATCTTTGGTGCGTCCGGTGTTCCGCTTGTTCCGCAGAAGTTCTTCCCGCCCGATGACGGAAATCGGAATGGCGTCGACTTCAATGCACTTGCGATGCGGCCAGGCTTCGTCAAATGAAACAGCGGTAATTGAAGTCAGAACATCAATCCGGCGGGGTACGACTCCGATTTGGAAGACGACCTCCGGAGTGGCCAGATCGGCGACCGTCAGACCTTGGAGCGGTGCGCCGAATCGACGGAGCGCCCGCCAGACTCGCTGGGCGTTTTCTTCGGAGCAACGAATCCAAAGATCAATGTCACCCGTCGCCCTTGGGTATCCATGTGCCGCGAGAGCGTGAGCTCCGACGACGAGATATTCAACGCCCTCGTCGTTCAACATGCACAACATGTCGCGGTAGTCGGGATTGAGCAATATCTTCTCCTTGCATCGCCCACGCCTCGATTGTCAGTGGCCAGACCATCATCAGCCGTTCAGCCGGGGTTGCGGCTGTCGGTGGCGATGATTCCTCACTGAGCGGCTTGCGTTCAACCGTGACGGTGCGACTTGACAGCATGATCATTCCCCACAGGATCCCACGTGGTACTCATGCGGGATGCTATCACGTACGGATCAAATCCAGCAACTTTTGGGCGGCCGCCGCGGCGAAGGCTGTCGAGTTGATATGTTCGTCAATTTCAATCAGTTCCACGTTTCCGCGAGCTTGACGGATGCCATCTAAAAGAGCCTGCCGAGCCTCTGAATCGTCAAAGGGTTTGCCGGTTTGATCGATGGCGGAGACGCCTCGCAGTGGGATCAGGATGGAGGTCGGTCCCGTTGATGCAGCGGCTTTGCGGCCGATCTCTTCGCCGAGTTTTCGGTTCTCATCGACCGTCGTGCGCATCAGCGTGACGGTGGGGTTGTGGTGATAGAACTGGCGGTCTTTGAACTTCTCGGGGACCGTGTTCGGCGGGCCGAAGTTGACCATGTCGAGGGCGCCGACGGAGATCACTTGGGGGATGCCGCGCTTTCCGGCGGCGGTCAGGCGGGTGGGACCGGCGGTCAGGATGCCGCCGACCAGTTCGTCGGCCAGTTCCGTGGTGGTGATGTCGAGCACTCCGGCGATCAGGCCATCGGCGATCAGGCCCTCCATCGCTTCGCCGCCGTTGCCGGTGGCGTGGAATACGAGCACTTCATAGCCGGCCGCCTCCAGGATCTTCCGCGCGTGTTCGACGCAGGGTGTCGTCACGCCGAACATCGTGGCGGCGATCAGTGGCTTGTCTGTTCCGGTCCCCTCGCCCCCGTCTTCGGGGGAGAGGGTTAGGGTGAGGGGGTCTTGGGACTGGCGCGACGCTCGTTCAGCAGAGGGATCTTCTTCTGACGTTGCGCTGCTCATCGAAGTCGCTCGTTCATCGGCCCCCCTCACCCTAGCCCTCTCCCCCCCAAGGCGGGGGGCGAGGGGACCGGACGAGACGCTGTTCAGCAACACCATTCCGGCCATCGCTCGGGCCGCTTCACCGAGCACCAGGCGGCTGATGCGGTTGAGGCCCGCGATGTCGACCACCGCGTTCAGCATCAGGATGTCTTTGCCGCCGATGTAGGGACGTGTCTGACCCGATGCGAGCGTGCTGACCATCAGCTTGGGGAGGCCCAGCGGTAACGCTCGCATCGCCGAGGTGCCGATCGTGGTGCCCGCCGAACCGCCCAGCGCCAACACTCCTTGGACCTCGCCGCGAGCGTGTGCCGCGGTGATGATGCTGACCGCACCGGCGGCGGCGGCTGTCACCGACTGGCCGCGATCATTGGTCTCACGCAATGCGACCAGCGATGTGCCCGCCGCGGCGAAGACTTGTTCACGCGGGATGTCCGCCGTTACCGATGGCGAACCGAGGCACCCGGCGTCCACGACACACGTCGCCACGCCGTATTCCTGCAGCAGATCGCGGACGAACGCGATCTCGTGCCCCTTCGTGTCGAGCGTTCCGACGAGATAAACCGGCATGGCTGGGTTCCGCGGGGTGAAGGCCGGAGACAGGAGGCTGGAGGAAGACGTGGGCTTGTGCTCCGGCAGATCGGGCTGAGAGGTCAGTGCAAAGTGAGAAGTGATCAGTGCAAAGTGAAAAGTGACAGAAAGTCGATGACGGTCCGCCATTCGAACCGACGTTCCGCGGTGTCATTCACGTGCTGTCGTGCCCGTGCAGCGACTGGTGCGTGTGCCTTCCCTTTTGCACTTTGCACTGATCACTTCTCACTTTGCACTCAACTCGATCACGCGAACCGACATAGTAAAAACATTGCCACTGGCCACTCTCCCGCCTCTGGTCCACCGAATCGTGCCCGTGTTTGGCCCGGATCGCAACCCGTCACGGGGTGACTCGGCTATACTCTGCGAACTATGCCATCAGATCTGTTGCCTCGTCCCGAATTGCTTGCCCCCGCCGGAGACCGCGACTGCCTGCGGGCGGCGGTTGAGAACGGTGCGGATGCCGTCTACTTTGGTCTGAACTGCGGGTTCAACGCGCGGGCTCGCGCGACGAACATCGAACCGGGCGAATTGCCCGAGGTCATGGCAGGGCTGCATCATCGCGGCGTGAAGGGCTTCGTGACGCTCAACACGCTCGCGTTTTCCGACGAGTTGCCCGAACTGGAAGCGCTGGTGCGAACGATCGCCCGGGCCGATGTCGACGCGGTGCTCGTTCAAGATTTGGGTCTGGTGCGACTGATCCGCGCGACGTGTCCCGACCTGCCGATTCATGCCTCGACCCAGATGACGCTGACCAGTGCCGAGTGCATTCAAGTCGCCGAGGAGTTGGGGATCGAGCGGGTCGTTCTGCCGCGGGAATTGTCCCTGCGCGAAATCGCCAAGCTGCGGCAGTCGACGACGGTCGAGTTGGAAGCGTTCGTACACGGAGCGTTGTGTGTCGCTTATTCCGGACAGTGTCTGACGAGCGAATCACTCGGCGGACGGAGTGCCAATCGCGGTCAGTGCGCCCAAGCCTGTCGACTCCCCTACGATCTGATTTGTGATGGGGAAGACGTGGACCTCGGTCCGCAAAAGTATCTGCTCAGTCCGCAGGATCTGGCCGCGTACGATCTGACACCCGACTTGATTGCCGCCGGAGTCTGTTCGTTCAAGATCGAAGGCCGGCTGAAGACACCGGAATACGTGGCGAACATCACGCGG
>JANMLE010001636.1:0-5339 GCA_031372385.1 Planctomycetota bacterium
GTGAAGCGGGCGTCCCAGCCGCCGGTGTTCAGGCCGCGATAGCCCCGCGGCGCGAACTTCGACCATTTCACAAACTCCTCGGCCTGGCGGGCGGTGAAGATCTGCGCAGCCATGATCCCGCTGGAGCCCGCCTCGAAGCAGCGTGTGACGGTCGCGTAATCGGTCGGAGCGACCCGGCAGAAGGTGTCCAGATCGTGGTTGCGCGCGACGGCGGTGGCGAGTTCCAGGTCGCGGGTCGACATCCCCACGTGTTCCATGTCGAACCACAGACCGTGGAATCCCCCGCTGATTCCCAGGATGTGGACCACGTTGTGATGCCAGATGCGACCCATGCCGCAGATCATCACGAGTTCTCCGGCTGCCAGGCGTTGCTTGATCGTTCGCACGGTGGTTGCTCCAGTGGGAAAGGGCAAAGATTCGTCAAAGATGGATCGTCGGCATTGGTATCACATTCGACCCGGATTTTGTATTCCGGGCAGGTTGCAAGTTGGTCGGCAACTCCCGTATCTTTCTGCGCCCCGCGTCACCAACCGGCTGGGTGGGTTCTGTTCCACCAGGAGTTTTTGAATGGCGACTGTTCTTGTCGTCGATGATTCACCGATCGATCGACAACTCGTCGGCGGTCTGCTGCGGCAGGAGACCGACTGGGTCGTCGAGTTCGCCGACGACGGGGCTGGCGCGCTGGAGCAGATTCGGAAATCGCCCCCCGATCTGGTGGTCACCGACCTGCAAATGCCCGGTGTCAACGGCTTGGAACTGGTGGTGGCCATCCGGAAGAGCCATTCGCAAGTCCCCGTCATCATGATGACCGGCAAGGGGAGCGAGGAGATCGCGGTTGAAGCGTTGCACGCCGGAGCCGCCAGCTACGTCCCCAAACGTTCCCTGGCCGCCCTGCTCGTCGAAACATCGCGGCGGGTTCTGGCCGCCTTTCAGGACGACCGGTATCGATCGGAACTGCTGAAGCGCATCGGTCTGCGGGTCGAATCATTCCAGATCGAAAACGACGTCAACCTGCTGTTGTCGCTCTCACGGCACCTGCAACAGATGCTGGGGGATGCCTGGAGCATCGATCGCACCGACCGCCTGCGGTCGGGCACCGCGTTTGAAGAGGCGCTGCTGAACGCCCTGTACCACGGGAATCTCGAGGTCAGCTCGGATTTGAAGGAGGTCGACCACACCGCCTTCTACAAACTGGTGGATGAGCGCCGGGCGACATCGCCCTGGCGCGAGCGGCGCATCCATGTGTCCGTCCGACTGACGCTGGAGGAGATCGAAGTCGTGATCCGGGACGAGGGGCCCGGATTCGATCCGGCCAAACTGCCGGACCCCACCGACCCCGAAAACCTCGGTCGACCATCCGGCCGGGGGGTGATGCTGATGCGGGCGTTCATGGATGACGTCCAATACAGCGCGCGGGGCAACGAAGTCACGCTTCGCCGCAACCGGATTCGCAAGTAACCCGAAGCGGCGTCAGCGAAGTTGTCCGCATCCGCGTTGGGAGCACTCGGCGGCCGGGTCTCCGACGATCCGCGGATGTCTGCAATGCCGAATGTGGATCGCGGTTTCCAATGGCACTCGGGGCGGTGCGGCGGTGACTACCGATGCGCGTCGCGTGGCGGAAGCCGACTCGGCGTGGTACAAAGCCGCCATCCCCCGCACCAACGTATCAGGAGCTTCTCCATGTGGCCGTTCGACACGAAAGACTGGAACGTCATCGCCATCATTTTTGAGCGCCGCGAGATGTACCGGGTCAACGGACAGCGCTGCAAGGGGGGCAATGCGACCAAAGTCAGGGACAGCGTCAAGTCTTTCGAACGGACGATTTTCTGGGCCGTGTTCGATCAGAAGCGCGCGTTTATTGAAGGCGAGTCCGGTCGCGGCGAACGGATGGTGACGACCGAGATCGTGCAACGGTTGAAGCGAGAACTCCCCACCAACCAGACAGTGCTGACGGTTTTGGGATTGCTGGAACGCGCTGAACTGGACAAGGCGGCGAAGCCCCTGCAATGGGGAGGCTATCCCAAGTCCGAGCAACTGCCGGCGGACGGTGAATAGAACAACGAGCGAGGGATTCCCCGGCTGTGGTTCCAAAACACCAACCCGAAGCGTGAGCGAGGGACTCCAGACCAGTAACCCGAAGCGTAAGCGAGGGACGATGCCTCGCGGGAACTTCTCCCTCGCTCACGCTTCGGGTTACTGTTTTGATCCACGCCGTGGCGAACCGGGCCGCGACCAACATGCCGTACAAACTTCGATGGGAACGACGTCAGTGAACCGACCGACACATGCCCCGCAAGCGTTGCCAGAACCCAGCATCAAACTCGCCGAGGGTTGGCACTGCCTTCATCTCTATTACCGCATCGATCAGGCGGCCCTGCGGCAATTGTCCGCCGGGCAACTGGCGGAAGGCCGCGAAGTCGTGGCGCATCTGCTCGATCCCGCGCGGCCGGGGGCACCGGTCCGATTGCAAACCTCGATCGTTTCGGGGCACAAGGCGGAGTTGGGGTTGATGATCATGGATCCGGACCCGCTGTTGATCGACGGAGTCCGCCAGGGTCTGCGCTCCAGTCCGCTCGGACCCGCGCTGCAACCGGTCTACTCGTTCGTCTCCATCACCGAGATCTCCGAGTACGTTCCGACGGTCGAGCAGTACGCCGATCGTTTGCGCCACGAGGGGCTGTCACCCGACGACCCCGCGTACGCCGCCAAGATGAACGCCTATGGCCAACGGCTGCCGATGATGAACAAACAGCGGCTGTGCCCCGACTTCCCCAACTGGCCGGTCACCTGTTTCTATCCGATGAACAAGGCCCGCCACCCGCTGGCCAACTGGTTCACCGAACCGTTCAGCGTCCGATCCGCACTGATGGCCGAACACGCCACCAGCGGCATCAAGTTCGCCGGCCGGGTCTCCCAACTGATCACGGCCTCCACCGGCCTGGACGACTGGGAATGGGGAGTCACGCTCTGGGGACGAAACCCGGAATCGATCAAGGACATTGTCTACACGATGCGCTTCGACACCGCCTCGGCCCGGTACGCGGAATTCGGCGCGTTCTACCTGAGCTATCTGATGTCGCCCGCGGACGCTCTGGACCACTTGCAGATCTGACGTGGGTTACCCCTGCATCGCGGTGGCGTAGGACGGTTTCTTCTGGGCTGTGCATTTGTTACTTCCAAGAGTTCGCCTGGACTTCATTGGTGTTCATCTTTCTACCTCTCTTTTTCTGTCATCCTGCCTTGCCCGCACAGGAAGAAGGAGACAGAAAGAAAGAGGCAGAAAGATCCTTGAGTCTCGTTGGCCACTCTCGGACGTAAATGACGCGCCGCCTCTGAATCCGTCCGTCACCAACGAACCTGACCTGGACGGTTTTAAAAACCGTCCTACGTGATCAGATGCTGAAGTCGGTCGTGCGACCGAGCAGCCGGTCGATCAGTTCCTGCGGAAGATCGATGGCGAGCGAAGTTCCGCCGTCGAAGTCCGTGGGATTGATCCCGCAGTAGACCGACCACGGTCCCAGATGCCGCCAGCGGCCGGCGCGTTTCGGTTCGCCGGGCATGACGGGAGTCGTGCAGCGGTTGCAACTGATCGTGGAGAATCCTTGGTAGTGCAGCGGGTTGACGATCACGCTGTGCTCGGCGATGTAGCGCTGCATCTCGTCGTCGTCGAAGTTCGCCAGCGGATTGACCCGCAGGCAGTTCATCGGAGGATCCAAGGACAGGATCTGGCAACGGCTGCGGGCTCCCCCCTCGGCCCGGCGCAGGCTGCCGACCAGACAGTCGTATTGGCCGCGCGTCTCGTACAGCGGTGCCGTCTTGCGCATCTCGCAGCATTCCTTCTGGCCCTCGGCGGTCAGGTACAGGATGCCGTGTTCCCGCGTTTGCTCCTCCATCGTTTGCTTTGGAGTCAGAGTCACGAACTCCAGGTTGTACTCGCGCGCGATGCGGTCGCGCGTGTCGAGCGTTTCCTGAAAGTTGACCCCCGTGTCGACGAACAGCACCGGCATGTCGATCCGCAGCCGGTGGAGCATGTGGCAGATCACGCTCCCCGCCATCTGCATGGCCGACAGGGCCGCGACGCGCTTTCCGAAGATCGTTCCGACCCACTGCAGCAGTTCGTCCGGCGTGCGGTCTTCAAACGCCTTGTTCAGTTCCGACAGATCGGCTTGCGAAAAACGGGCCATTCTGAATTCAACCCCAGTGAGCTTGGCTTGCGAAGGGACGGACTCTACCAGACGATTCGGACCAACTGCAACCGGAGCACGCCGTTGGACCGCGCGCAGTGACGACGTCAGGAGAGTTCGGAAACTACCTGTCACATTGTCGCTGATCGCTCCGCGATCCACGACACTAAATTCTCGATCGGTCCTTACCGGGTGAAATCGCTTCTACGGAGTGAAGTCGCTGGTCGCGTCGACGCTCAGGCAGAACCGGGCGATCAATTCGGCCGCCTGATCGAGATCACTCAATGACACCAATTCGACCGGGCTGTGCATGTAGCGGTTGGGGATGCAGACCAACCCGGTGGCGACTCCGCCGCGCGTCAATTGCAGTTGCGCCGCATCGTTGCTGGCGGCTGTGGCCAGGCCGTTGATCTGCACGGGAATTTCCGATGCGGCCGCGCGTTCGACCAGGCGGTCGAAGACGACGGGGTTGACGTTGGGCCCCCGGTACAGGACCGGGCCCTTTCCCACCCTGACCCGGCCGAACTGGTTTTCGTCGATCGTCGGACAATCGGTGGCGTGCGTCACATCGACGACGATTCCCAATTGGGGATCGATCTGGAAGGCGCTGGTCTGCACACCTCGCAAACCAATCTCTTCCTGAACCGTCGAAACGGCGAACACCGCGGCCCGCGGATTTCCCCGGTACACGCGTTCGGCGGCGGACATGACAGTCCACACCCCCACCTTGTTGTCCATGCCGGGAGCCGCAGCCATTCCGTTGCGAAGTTCGCGGAAGCCCAGGGTCACAGTGATCGGGTCGCCGATTCCCACGACCGACCGGGCGTCGTCACCGTCACTGGCCGCGATCACGACCCACAGATTGTTGATATCGGGAACGACCTTTCTGTCGTCGGGAGACTGCAGGTGAATCGGCTTGCGGGCGATGACTCCGGCCACGGGACCGGTGCGTGTCCAGACCTGAACGCTCTGTCCGATCAGCACCTGCGGATCCCAGCCGCCGATCGCGTGAAACCAGAGGAATCCCTTGTCGTCGATGTGCTTGACGAGCAGGCCGATCTGGTCGCAGTGACCGGCGAGCATGATCCGGGGCGAACCGTGGGGATTGACGACGGCGGTCACATTGCCATGCCAGTCGGTGCGGACTTCGTCGGC
>JANMLE010001645.1:0-3379 GCA_031372385.1 Planctomycetota bacterium
CCCCGTCCGTCCGTTTCCAATTGGTTTTCGCTCGGACGAGGCGTCCAAGCTACGGTTTTTCAATAGGCTGGTAAGCGAAAACAAATCGGTCCGATGCGACTCATCCGAACAATTTGTTCCCGGCTGCGGAGATTCAACAAGCGCGAAAAAAAAGAGGCGTCAAAGGTGACGCCTCTTTCATTTCGCGTTGACAACCAAAACCGCCGCGCTTCCCTCCTGGAGTGCGGCAGCAATGGATCGGTCGCGAGACCGATCAATCAGGGACTTTAGTTCCTCCGTCATGGAGGCGATCGGTCCCGGATGTTTTCAGGCGAGCTGCTTTTTCCGGCCGACGAGCGTGCGGATGCGTTCGGCCAGCAGGGCGCTGTCGAACGGTTTCCGGAACGTTTCGTTGAACGGAGTACGGTCGAATCCACTGGCCGTGTCGTCGTCGCTCAAGAGCGCCACCAGCACGGCGTCGGCATAATCGTTGTTCTTCCGCAAGTTTTGCGCAATCAGCGTCGCTTCGTGACGGCCCATGCCGAAGTCGATCACGATGCAGTCGGGATGCAGAGATTCAGCCTGAATCCCGGCCTCGAAGCCGCTCGCCGCCGACTCAATCTTGTAGTCGTCGGTGGGCAACAGGTCCATGAGGTGGCCGCGCACGGTGGCATCAATGCCAACGAGCAGCAGTTTCCCCATCGCCTCGTCTTCGAGTTCCCCGAGAGGCATCCCGTGTTCCTTGAGGAAACGGATGAGGTGCTCACGGGGAATACGACGGTCTTGAGATCCGGGGATGCGGTAACCGCGCAGTCGGCCGGAATCGAACCATTTGCTGACAGTGCGGGGCGCAACCTTGCAGATCTTTGCTACCTGACCAGTAGTGAAGATCGTTCTCATCGCGGGCTCTCCAATCACCTAGATTATTCACACACAGAAGGGCGTCGCGACCCTCCGGATCTTCACCCTTGAACGTTCCAACGCGGCTGTCCGTGCCTTCTGGGTTGTCAGGCATGTCCGGCGTCGCACGAGGCGGCACCGGGACTCCGAACGCCCGATTCGCTGAAAACCACGTTTTCAGGTGGCGGGCTTGTCGTCACGTTTGGGTTCTCGGCGGGCATCGTTGACCTGATCCCTGGTCAACGGACCCGTGGGCGGCGGGACCGGCTGCTCGTCGCAGAGCGTCCGGCTCTGTGTTGAGACGAATCCAAGTTGTCCTGCCCCCCAGACGGCTCCGCAGTTGTTTCAGGCCCCACCGGATCAATCGCCATCCGTTGAGTACCCGTCGTCACCGCTGAGATACGTCTGCGTAGTAGAATCGTCGCAGGTCGACGTAAACCTTGAGAATCTTTGTCAAGAGCGAATTCATGAAGTCGAGGAATGTCGCGGTGGCGGCCCGTTGAGGACATGCTGATCCGGCAATCTTTACCAATTCCGCCTGAACCCCGGCGGATCGGCTCATGCGGAACGATGTCGAGTCGTCGTGTGGAGAGAACAGACCGCGGATGATGGGGAAACCCGCTCGCCGAACATTGCGGGTTGTCTCGGCCCCAGCACGTCAGAGCAGACGCCCAGGAGAAAACGCGCGGCGCTGGTCACGGTGCCTGGCGGACGACTTGAGGCAGTCTGCAAGAAATCAACGACCAAGGACGTAGGACGTAGGACGGATTTCCAATCCGTCCGTCCACCCCTTAGGACGGATTGGAAATCCGTCCTAAGGGTAGATCATTTCCTGCCGCCTTCCTGAGAGCCTGAATCAGACGGCAAGACCTAGCGTCCGCCCGATTCCTTGGCGCGGCGGTAGAGCGCGGCAAACGTGTCCGCGTTCATCGGCAGGCTGACCGTGATTCCGGCGGAATCGAACCAGGGGCGAATTCGCCGGCTGCGGCCCCAGTCGGTTTCATCAATCGATCCGTCCTTGTCGACGTCCATCTGAACGAACGTGTTATGCGCCTCGCTGTCGACGGCATTCGGACCGCCGGAGGAAGACGCGACCGCGGTGATTCCGGGTGCCCCGGCCACTGCTGCCGGCCCCTTTGCACCGGCGCGTGTCGGAGCCTTGGCATACAACGTCTTCAAACTTCCCTTCGGCAGCAGTTCGGCCGGAGTCAAAAAGCCATCACCGTTCTTGTCCAGTTTCGCGAACTCGGCGTACTTCTTCCGGTCCCACTCGTACAGGGCAATCTGGCCGTCCCCGTTCTTGTCGCGCGCACCGAACTCTGAAGGCAATTCCGGAACGTAATGGCTTTTTTTCGCGGAACTCCGGACGTGAAAACCTTTCCCCGGTGCGGCCGTTTCCGGCGGCTTGGCGGAATCACCAACACCCGCATCCTTGCCGGGGACGGGAACGCCTCCTGGTTCCGTTGTCGACGTCGAGGGCAACTCAGCGCCAGCCACGGCAACACCGGCAGCGACGAAGACGTCCCGCGAGACCGGACCGGCTGCCGGCAGGCCGTGGCTGCGAAACGCCTGGAGATCGGCGGGCGGGAGGCTCATCAGTTCTTTGTCATCCAACAGACCGTTGTTGTCGCTGTCCAGTTCTTCAAACTTGCTTTCGTGGGTCGACCGGAGAGAGTCGTTATCGCTCCGATCCTCCGCCACGATAGTCCCAGTGAGGGTCGTCAGGGCCAGGCACAATGCGGTGAAGCGGAACATCATCTCAACTCCCATTTTTGTTGCAGAATCGCCAGCCATGATAGCCGTTGCTTCTGAAGATTCCCTGAATCCGATTGCTACTGGCACAGGGAATCAGTCACACTCCGCCGCCGCGAAACTTGAGCGATCCGCGTATTGCTTTCAGGAATATCCGAAGGAATCGCAGCGGCCGCTCTTTCATCAGTAAATCCCTTCGTCTTGTGACTCTGCGACACGACCGATAGCATGAGTTTTGTCGCCAACTCTGGCGAATCCGATGTTTTCGGCGGCGATGGCCGTTTATGTCCCTAGTGCATCCTCGGGGTGTCACCATCCCTCGAACGGCACGCCCCACTTTCCGGAGACAACCATGCGGCGACTCAGAGACATGATGAAGCTTCTGCGCATCAGCGGCGCACTTGGTGTGGTCCTGTTTCTGGCAGTTGGTTTCGCTCTCGCTCAACCACCCGGTGGCGGCGGTCCCGGCGGCGGTCGTGGTGGTCGCGGTGGGTTTGGATTCGGCGGTGGTGAACCCAGCTTGAGTCGGGAGCTGCGCAATGAAACCTTCGCTCAGAAGATCAACCTGACCGAAGAGCAAAAGCAGCAGTTGAGTGATCTGGACATGCAGCGCAGCGAGTACTTTCGGAGTCTCCCACGCGGCGGCGCTCCCGGTGGCGAAGAATTCACAAAACGCATGCAGGACATGCAGGCGAAGATGAAGGAGTTTGAGAACAAGGCCATCGAAGTCCTGACCCCGCAACAGAAG
>JANMLE010001781.1:0-2540 GCA_031372385.1 Planctomycetota bacterium
AAGTTCCCACTGACTTGGCACCTTGGTGAACCACCGGGTGGCCCGGTTCGAAGCAATGGACCTGCTTCGGCCGTTTGAGGGAACACTCACCAAAGACTGGAATCCCATGTCCATCTCCACACCATCCCGCCGCAGTCGCAAGCATGCCGCGCGTCCGGCGCAGCCGACTGTTCAGCCGTCTTCCGCCGCAGCCAAGACACCCGCCGAGCCCGTTTGGGCGCCGTGGCTTCCCGATCGTCTCCGGGCGAACAACATCGATTGGATCGTGGTTGTGTGGATGGTGGCCATGCACGCCGGGGCTCTCGCTGCGCCGTTCTTTTTCAACTGGCAGTCGCTGGCGACGGCGTTCGTGCTGCACTGGTTCACGGCGAGCATCGGCATCTGCCTGGGCTATCACCGCTTCCTGTCTCACAAGTCGTTCCGGCTGGTTTCCCCGGTGCGGTTCTTTACGCTGGTGGCGGGATCGCTGTCGGGTGAAGGATCGCCGCTGGTGTGGGCGGCCACGCACCGGATGCACCATCAGCGCTCCGACCAGGAGGGTGATCCGCATTCACCGTTGATCAGCGCGATCTGGTCGCACCTGACGTGGTTGTTCATCAAGCGGTCGCCGGCGCAGCAGCAGGCCCTGTTCCAGAAATACACCCCCGATCTGATGCACGATCCGATGCTGCAGTTCTTCGAGAAGACGTACTTCCTGTGGCTCGTGGCTTCGGGCATCGCCCTGTATTTCCTCGGCGGAGTGCCGATGCTGCTGTGGGGCCTGTGCCTGCGGATGGTGATGGTTTATCACGGCACATGGTGTGTGAATTCGGCGACGCACCTCTGGGGTTACCGCAACTACGACGTGCGCGACGAAAGCCGTAATCTGTGGTGGGTCGCGATCTGGGCGTACGGCGAGGGATGGCACAACAATCATCACGCGCATCCCAGCGTGGCTCCGGCCGGTCACCAGTGGTGGGAACTCGACCCGACGTGGTGGGCGATCAAGACCCTGCGGTTCTTCCGGCTGGCCTACGATGTGCATGATCGGATCCCGCTGAAGTCCACCGGGCGAGCCCCGGCGGAAGCCGCGTAACGCAACGCATTCAGTTGGGCGGCACAAAACGTGGCGCGAACCTTTCGTGCAACCGCGTGTCTCCTGTTGCAATGCTCCCCCGATTGGCAAGACGCCTCGGACTAAACGCTGGATGCGGAATCTCAACCCTGCCTAAGGAGAGTCAAAGATGAAACGCGCAGTCTGTCTCACGGTGGCCATTGGATTTATCCTTCCGAGTTTCTTGACGGAGCTTGCTCATGCGGGGGCGACAGTCCAGCTAAGCCCATCTGTCACCAAATCAATTGCACCGACGGGTGTCCGTTCTGCGAAGATGTCAGGCCGTCTCAATTACGGCGTCGATGAACGCGAGATAATCACTGGCGTCGTTGTCAACGCGACGACCACTGACGGACGGTCATTGATTGTGAAAAGCGACCTAAACCCGGGATACGTTACCTCCAACAACCCGACGAATAGCGCCAGCACGTACGAAGGCTATGTGTACGACTCGCGGCTCAAGACGTTCCGCACCACTGTGACGTTCAAACGATACTACCGCATCAATGGTAATTGGTACTTTGATCGGGAATACACCGTTCAGTCGCCGTCATACAACTACTAGCCATCTGCCAGGTGTCACTGGAGGCGGGTTTTCGGCGTGCGAAGGTCTGCGGCTTCGTTGATCGTCCGTCGCGGTTCGCGCCGCTTGTTTGTACGACTTTGTCTGGACCATATTCCGCAAGGCCGCGTTCGAGGAACTCGAACGCGGCCTTATTCGTTTTTGACGCCGGAGCAAGTGGATCGACAACAAACAAATTGGCTCATAACCAACGCTCGTCATGGAAGATACTGACGGCGGTGCTGGCTCATTCAGTTCCAAACTTTCGTGCAGCTCTGCATACTGCCTGCCCTGTGGTCTCTCGGCAACCAACTCGCGCGGCGAGCTGTTCCGGACCGCGACTCAGCAGAAGGAGTGAAGCATGCAAGTTCATCGTGTCATTTACTGTGCAATTGCCGGCTGGTTGTTGTCGGTTTCCGTGGGGCACACGGCCGAATGGGGCCTGAAAGAGGGCGCGCCCGCGATCAAGTCCGTCAGCGCGCTCGCGTTCGGCCCGGACGGAATCCTGTTTGTGGGTGACTCGAAGAGCGCCGCGATCTTCGCGGTCGGGACGGGCGACACCAAGGGCGATGCGTCGAAGGCGCAGGTCAACGTGCCGGGCTTGAACACCCAGATCGCCACGGCCCTCGGCACCACCGCCGAGAACATTGCCATCAATGATCTCGCCGTGAATCCGCTGACCGGCAACGTGTTCGTCGCCGTGACGAAGGGCAAGGGAGCCGACGCAACGCCCGCTCTTGTGCGGGTTGACACTGCCGGGAAGTCAACCGAAGTCTCGTTGAAGAAGATCCCGTTCCAACAGGCCGTGCTGCCGGACGCGCCCGAGGACAAGGACGTCGCGCGCGGCGGTCGTTCGCAGAATCTGCGCAACGACGCCATCACCGA
>JANMLE010001798.1:0-7639 GCA_031372385.1 Planctomycetota bacterium
CTTCGGCGGAACCTGCGACCGGGCCGTGCGACCTTGCGGCTTGTGCCGAAAGTACGCTTGGTAACGGTAATTCACTCAACCGCATCGCCCGACTTTTCCGAAAACTACGGATAACCGCTAGAGGCGGAGGAACCGTTAAAGTCACGGGCTGCGCCGGGATGGCGCGGATTGTCGCTGAGCAGGGTTGGCGTGCGAGGTCTTCTCAGCAGTCGCTGGAGCAACCGATGAATCTTCGAATCAAGCGGTGTATGTTCGGACTCATGACGTGGGCGGCATTGACGGGAGTCACCGTCGCCCAGCCGCCAGGCGAGTCTGAGGGGACCGTGACGCTGGGGCAACCACCGGCGGCGGCGCAGGGTCAGCCGCAAGTCACTGAGGGAACCGTCCGGCTCGGAACGGCACCGCCCTCCGCGAGTCCGGCACCCTTGCAGCCGCTCGACGGAACCGGTCAGGCCAATCCGGGCGAGTACTTCGGGATCACGCCGGTCGAACGGCGGTTCCAGCCAAAATTCAACGTCGATTCGCGCGGCGGCGGGCTGTACGGCTACAAGGCCGGCTACACCACCATCGGCGGGTTTGTGCCCTTCGCCATTGAGGGTGAAGAGGCGATCGTGTTCGTCGACGCCCGCGGCCTGTTGAGCTACGACGACGGGGGTGGCGGGGCCAACGTCGGCGCCGGTTGGCGCTGGTGGATGCGGGACTATGACCGGATCGTCGGCCTGTCCGCCTGGTACGACAATTCGAACGGCGGCTTCGGTCCGAACTTCAACCAGATCGGCCTGAGCTTTGAATCGCTCGGCCGGTACGTGGACTACCGGATCAACGGCTACATTCCCGCGGGGCAGCACGACCATATTGGAAGCTCGACATTGAACAACACCGCGTCCTGCTTCGGGAACAACATCGTGTTCCAGCGGACGACACAGACGGCCCAGGCCTACACCGGGCTTGACATCGAAACGGGCGGACCGCTGCCGATCCTCGGCCGCTACGGCGTCAACGGCTATGTCGGCGGGTATCACTTCATGGGAGCCGGTGCGGCGGGCGGAAGCTTCACCGGGGTCAGCGGCCGGTTCATGTCGCAGATCAACGAGGACGTCTCGTTCGGGATGCAGGTGACCAACGACCACACGTTCGGTTTGAACACACAGTTCCAGGTGTTCGTCACGCTGCCCGACGGCGTCCCCAGCCGGTGGATGCGCAACCCGACGGTCCAGGACCGGCTGACTCAGTCCGTCTTCCGCCAGTTCCGCGCCATCACACACATTGACAACGTGCAGTCCAGCGAAGCGGCGATCAATCCGACGACGGGCAACCCCTACTTCGTGGCGTTCATCAATCCCAACAACGCGGCGGCGGGAACCGGCACCAACGGGAACGCGTTCAATTCGATCGCCCAATACAACGGTTTGACCGCGGCACAAAAGGCGGCGTATGACGTGATCCTGGTGAACGGCCGCACCGACGGTTCGAGCATCAACCTGGACACGGGCTTGGGCACCGCGGCTCCCGCGCTGGGTTTGCAGTTGGCCAACAACCAGCACCTGTGGGGTGGAGGGGTGACCCACACCTTTGCCACGACCACCGGAGTCTTCCAGTTCAACTGTAATGACGTGGCGGCGACTCCGATCCTGGTCAACGAGCAGACGTCGGGGGGCAATGTCGTCACGCTGGCCAACAACAACGAAGTCTCCGGCGTGACCATCAACGGTGCCACTCCGTTGGGCGTGCAGAACTACGGGGTCGTCAGCCAGGCGGGCGGGATCACCGGTGGCTTCAACATCAACAACAACAACTTCACCAACACGCTGGAGGCGGTGCGGCTCACGCACAGCGGCAGCGCGCTGGGCCTGCTGACCTCCAACACGGTCACGGGTGGTCCGTCGACCGGTCCGGCGGTTGGCTTCCAGTCGAACGCGGGATTCAACGTCACCCAGACCAGCGGCACTCTCAGCCTGCTGGTCCAGAACAACACGATCACTGGCATCAAGGGTGAGGACGCCAACGGCGACGGGCTGTTGAGTCCGGGTGAGGACACCAACAGCAACGGCATTCTCGACATGGGCATCGGCATGCGTTTTGTCGCCACGGGTGCGACGGCGGTGATCAATGCGAACGACCCGTTGAACGTGACGCAGCCGCTGGGCATCCTGAACAACACGGTCAGCGGCAGTGGTGCGGGCATCGATCTGCAGGCCCTGGCCGGCGGCACGTTCAATGCGAGCGTCAGCGGCAATTCGCTCAGCAACAACACCACCGGGTCCAGCGCCACTCCGACCAACGGATTCGGCTTCGCGGCGACGGCCAGCGGTGTGGGGAGCGTGATGACGATCGACACGTACACCGACAACACCACCAGTGGCAACGAGGGCGACGGTGCGGTGCTCACCGCCAACAATGGCGGCGTGCTGAATGTCACCGGCGACATTGTCGGCCCCGCGTCGGGTGGCACGACCACCGGCGACACCTTCAGCAACAACCTGGGAGACGGCCTCCGGATCCAGTCCGACAATGGCACGATCGTCCTGAAGTCGATCACGGGCACCACGTTCGACACCAACGGAGCAAACGGCTTGAATTTGGTCACCACCAACGGCGGACAGATCACGGTCACCGATCCGCTCTCGGGCAACGCGTTCACCAACAACGTCTTGAACGGCATGCTGGTCGACGCCCAGTCGGGAACGATCAATGTTCTGGTCAACTCGACCACCGCGGCCAACACGTTCACGGGCAACGGCACGGGGGCTCTGGGTGGCGACGGCCTGCTGTTCCGGACCGCGACCGGCGGGATCATCAACACCGATGTCGTCGGCGTGACGTCGACGGGCAACGGTTCCGACGGGATCGGCTTCTTCCTGAACGGGGGCACGATCAACGTGGCGAACATCCAGTCGAACATCGCCACGGGGAACGGCCGCGATGGCCTGAGCATCATCAACAGCAACGCTGGCATCTTCAGCACGAACTTGATCGGTGGCCTCGTCCCCGCGCTTGGCAACGACTTCTCGAACAACACCCGGGCCGGGCTGTTCTTCGGTGGTGTGTTGCCGCCGACGCCGATTTCGACCAACAACATCGTGCGGATTGCCAACAACAACTTTGACCGCACGACCGCCGGGACCGAGGGGATTCTGTTCGACACGACCAACGTCGTGACCTGGGGCGGTGCCGGGGCGCAGACGGCCGTGACGCAGAACTCGTTTGTCGGCGGGGCGCTCACCACCGGCCGCGGCGTCGGCGGTGAGGTGAACGGCGGCGGCCTGTTGTTCGCCTTCGGTGACAACCAGGCATCGAACACGAACACGTTCACGTCGAACGTCGACGCCCACATCGGGCTGGTGCTGAGCGGCAATTCGGACAACCGGATCACGATCGACAACCACGTTCTGTCGGGCGTGGTGAACGGGGCGAACACCACCTTCAACGGTGAGGGGGTCGCGTTCATCCTGCAGGACAGTGCGCGGCTGACCGGCTTCATCCAGCGGTCCACATTCCAAACCAACGCCGGTGACGCGATCCGGTTCGACGTCGCGGGAACCAATGGTGCGACCTTCGCCTCACTGAACAATTTCGTCATCGGCGGCAACAATCCGCTGTTGGGAAATGTCATCGGTGGTGCGGGTGCCGGCAACGGTGGCAACGGCATCGCCGTGACCAGGACGGCCAATGGCCAGGTCAACAACATGCAGATCCTGAACAACGCAATCACGGACAACGTCTTCTCGGGGATGCATCTGATTGCGTCGAACAATGGCACCACCGACACCTACACGATCAACAACAACAATGTGTCGACGAACGGTCTGGACGGAATCCTGTTGGACGTTCAGGCGGATGCCGGACTGCAGGCCACCATCGACTCCAACACCATCGTGGGGAACGGAACGGCCAACAACGCCTTCTTCGGTAGCGGGATTCATACGATCGAACAGGCCAATACCGGCAGCGACCTGCGGTTTGTCACCGGGATCTGGACAAACAACACGATCACGGGCAACAGACTCGACGGCATCGATCTGGCGGCCAACATGTCGACCCTCGTGATCGGCGATCCCGTCGACACGAATCTGGGGAACAACATTTCCGCCAACCTTCGCAACGGTGTGAATGTCGAGGGCCCCGGCGAGGTGACCATCGGCAGCAACCTGATCTCCCTCAACGGCACCGCGGGGACACTGGGGACCGCCACCGAGACCGCGGGCGTCAAGGCGAACGTGGCTCCGACGAGCAACCTGACGGTCATCAACAACCAGATTGTCAACAACATCGGCGACGGCATCGAATACTCGATCCGGCCGAATTTCTTCGGCTTCTTCTCGCAGGTCCAGATTGTCGGCAACAACATCGCGTTCAACGACGGCCGCGGTGTCGACATCCTCAACCGCACCAACAACCGGATCTTTGTCTCGATGACCGACAACACCATCAACCGGAACCTGCTGGAGGGCGTGTACGTCGTCAACACGGCTTCGGCGGCGCAGAACCAGTTTGACCCCTCCCGGCTGCCGCTCGATCAGGGTGGAAGCGTATTCAACGACCCGATCATCGAAATGCAGTTCGTCCGCAACCAGGTCATCGGCAATGGCTTCGGAACCACCGGGCAACCAGGCGGTTCCCCCTCGTCAACGGGTCTGGTGGTGCGGGTCGGAACCAGCGGTGCGACGACGAGCGTCTCGGATGACGGCGGATTTGCCAGCAATGGAAACTTCATCGCAATCGACGGCACTCCCTTTGGCGAAACGACGGGACGTGGCGGTGTGACCCTGGTGGTCGACAACAACACGTTCGGCGGAAACTTCGGCGACGACATCCTCTTCCAATCGTTCGTCTCCACGAACAATCCAAACACCGGAACCGCCTGGAATTGCGATCCGGCGAATGCGACATTCAATACCGCCGGCTACCAGAGCGACCCGCTGTCCCGCCTCGACGTCCATTTCCACAACAACACCTTTGATTCGGAAGACGTCAACAACATCACCAACGGGATCGGGACGGGCAACAATCAGTTCGTGGCCTTCTACAACAATGCCGACGGCGTCTTCAAATCGCGTCTGAACAACATTGCGGCTCCGGACCAGCCCGGTCCGTTCACCAGCGCCACTCGCCGCCGCAATGCTCAGCGCCAGGCCGCGAGAATCCCGTTCTTCACCGCCCCGCTGTCACCGATTGGAGCGAGTTTCCTGTATCCGGGCATCGGCGACAGCACGTTCCGCGTGAGCACCGACAGCGACCTGACGCCGTTCGTCATCGACTTCAACGTCCCCAACACCACCACGTCCGATCAGAACGGCTTCTTCCTGCCCGGCGCGATCACCGGTGAACGTCCGTTCGGCTGGGGTACCTACTGACCGCGACGTGCTTCGCGGACCCGATCCACGGGGTGCCGGGATGGAGTTCATTGGAATCCATCGCCGTGCCAGAAATGGCACGGCGATTTTTCATGGCCACACCGGTCATCGGTCATGTGGAGTCGACCCCGGACTTCGCGGAGCAACCCGGCCGCGGTGTGTGGCGAGGTCGACCCCCTTTCGTTGGACGCGGAAAAGTGCAGAATCTCCGGCGGGGCATTGACGACAACCGTCTTCGTTGGAAGGGACTCCTGATGATCGTCGACAAGATCGAGAACTACGCCAAGTACGCCGGTCTGCCGCGCGCGTTGGTCCGGGCGATCGAATACCTCGGCAGCACCGATTTCTCGCACGTCGCCAACGGCCAGTACGAACTCGACGGCAAGCGGATGATCAGCATCGTCAGCCGCAACCAAACCCGGCTGCCCGACAAGGCCGTGTGGGAATCGCACCGCAGGTACATCGACGTGCAGTTCGTGGCCGGCGGTCACGAACGATTCGGTCATGTCCCGCTGGCGAGTGCCCCGCCCGTCGCGACTCCGTACAACGAAGAGAAAGACGTGATCTTCTACGAACACGGCACCGACACCTTCGATGCGCCGGCCGGCACGTTCATGATCTTCTACCCCGACGACGTGCATGCCCCAGGCTTGGCGACGGGAGTGCCTCCCAAGCCGGGCGACGTCGTGAAGGTCGTGGTCAAGGTGGCGGTGGAGAGCGTTGAGGAGTGACGCCGCGGAGCTTGAAGGCCGGACAAACGCAGTTTCTTCCTATCCACTATCCACGACCCACCAACCACTTCTTCTCACGGCTTTCCCGGAATCGTCGCCGTCAGATCGTTGACCAGCTTGGCGAGTTGTTCGTGCGTGACTTGGATCGGTACGGGGATGCGGCCGGGGTTGGCGGCGTCGTTGCGGAAGCGGCGGAGTGAGAACCGGCCGCCTCCGTGGGACGAGAGCAGGATCTCGTAGTACTTCGTCATCCCCGGCGTCGCCTGATCCGGCGGAGTCGAGCGGATCAGGACTTCGTTCGAACTGGCGTCGTATTCCAAGGGGCCGAGGTTCTCCAGCAGATAGGTGACGCGCTTGCACAGGCCGTCGCCCCACTTCTTGAGAACGTCCAGAGTCGCCGCACCGAGCGACGGAACTTCGAGCCGCAGTTCTTCGCACGACACGCCCAGCGATTCAACGCTCAGCAGATCGGCCGACAACTTCACACCGCTGCCATCGTCGACAGACACCGTCTGCGGCGGGGCAAACGTCTGCCCGATCAGGGGTGTCAACGCGGCGGCAAGATCCAGACTCAGGGACATCGACATTCCTTCATCACCGGGGAACCTCATTCAGACGCGGTCGGTGCATTCTATGCCTGATGGCTGCGGAACTGCGAACGTCGCGGGCCGAAGCGAGGGCGATCGGGTTTGCGTCACGAATCTGGGTGGAATCCGAAAGGCGGTTCATCCAAGTCTGTCGAAGTCTCGGTGGCGCTTGGGCGAGCGGCAGGAAACGGCCTACAAGCACGATGCGCAAGCGAGTGAGTTTTCCGACACACTCGCTTGCGCGTCGTGCTTGTAGGGAAAGCTTTGAACACCCGACCCCGCTTCTACACACCCAGAATTGAGATGCACACCCGCGGGTCACGTCCCCCGTTCCGGACGAGGCTTCCGCCATCGGTCACTTTTCCTTGGTGGTGTGATTCGAGCCGTCGAAGGAGATGATCGCCGGCTTGTCGTCGATCATCGTTTCGATGTGGACGGGGCGGGCCCAGATCTTGTGCAGGTTGCGGAGCGAGTCGACGGCGTAGTCCTGCTTCAGTTCGATCCCCTGGAACTTGTGCAGCAGGTACAGTTCACCGCGGTTGCGGTAGTTGGCGTCGACGACGTAGATGAACGGCCGGCCGTGGTTGGTCAGGCCGTTCAAGAGCTGCTGCTTGACCTTTTCGAACTCGCGCGTGGCGATCTCGTAGTTCTCGGTCGCTTCGTTGTAGGCGAACGAAAACATCTTGTGGCGGGCGCAGAACTCGGGTGTCAGGAATTCGTCGATGAACGTGATGTCGTTGTGAATCTTGCGGACTTCGAAGATCTTCTTCCGGCCGAGGCCAACCTGCTTGTCCCACTTCTGCCGGACCTTCCAGTCGTCGCACTTCTCCCACTCCTCACCGAACTGTCCCTTGTCCCACCGTTCTTCGATGTCGCGGAACAGTTCGATGCCGACCTTGTACGGGTTGATCCGTTGCGGCGTCATCGCGACGGTGCCGCTGTGATGGTCGGCGTAGTCGATCACTTC
>JANMLE010001830.1:0-8056 GCA_031372385.1 Planctomycetota bacterium
ACCGAAGCGTTGTCGTTGATCTTCAAAGACGCCGACGCCGCCGGGTTGGAACCCGATGCGCGGCTGACGGCCATGTGGTTGTGGACGCTGGGAGGGGGGAAGAGTGAAGTCGGAAAGGTGAAGGGTGAAACTGAAGAGGAAGAAGACGGGGGCGAAGAAGAAGAGGACGCGCCGGCCAAAGCGGGCAAGCTGGCTGGATTCACGCTGGAATACGATGCCGCTCGCAAGATCGCGCAGGGGCTGGGTGTGCATCTCGAACAATGTCAGTCCCTCGTCGAGGTGAAGGGGGACAAGGCTCGGTTGCTCCCCGTCTCGGAACGGACACAGACGCTGTTCGGCAAGGGGTCTCAGTCGGCCAGTCCCTCGCCCGCCCGCAAGAAGAAGGCGGTCCAAAAGAACCTGTTTGAAACTTTCACCGAAGCCGAGGCGGCCGAATCGGGCTGGTCCGATCTCAAAGGCCCATCACCCGGACAAACGATCCTCGACCGAGTCCACCAAACCATGATCCTCTTCGCCGCCGGTCGGGGCGAACTCATGAAGCGGTTCCTCGTCGAAGACGGCATCGGCCAAGACCCGCGGTTCTGGAAACTCGCCCAATCCCTCTCCGCCCTCTACCCCCGCGACAGCGAAGAAAAACGCTGGGTCGTTGGCGTACTGGCGAGGAAGAAGGGACTTGGGTTATGAAGGATGAAGGCGGAAGGATGAAGGATGAACGAAAGGCAGAAGGCGGAGGGATGAAGGATGAACAAGAGAAGCGTGATTCCGTTGCGGCGGTTCATCCTTCTGCCTTCATCCTTCTGCCTTCATCCTTCATCCTTTCTGGGAGGCGGAAGGATGAAGGTTGAACAAGAGAAACCGAGAGATCTCAAGACGCGGACGAAGGCGTTTGCGTTGCGCGTCATTCGGTTGTTTGGGGCGCTGCCGAAGACGACCGAGGCTCAAGTCATGGGCAAGCAAGTGCTGCGATCCGGAACGTCGGTGGGAGCGCATTATCGAGAAGCGACAAGAGCCAGATCGACGGCTGAGTTCGTCAGCAAGGTCGAGGGCGGGCTGGCAGAATTGGAAGAGACGGCTTATTGGCTGGAGTTGTTGGCAGAGAGCAGTATCGTGCCTGAAGCCAGGCTGTTAGAACTTCTTCGTGAGGCCAACGAACTCACGGCCATCCTTGTCACCTGCGTCAAGAACGCGAAAGCAGAAATGAACGACCGATGAGTTTGACTGTCTGACTCATCCTTCATCCTTCCGCCTTCATCCTTGTGAGGTTTTCCATGAAGTGGCAAGATCGAATCACCGTGCGGCCTGATATCTGTCACGGCAAAGCGTGCATCGCGGGGACGCGCATCATGGTGTCGGTGGTACTGGATAACCTCGCCGCGGGGTTGTCTCCGGCGGACATCGTCCAGAGCTATCCGTCCCTGACGGAAGCCGACATCCAAGCGGCCGTGGGCTACGCGGCGGAACTGACTCGCGAGCGTGTCGTCCCGCTGATGCCTGGAGCGGCCTGATGCGTTTCAAACTGGACGAAAACATGCCGGTGGAAGCCGCCGAGTTGCTGCGTGCGGCGAGCCACGTTGCAGAGACCGTTCAAGATGAGCAACTCGCCGGACACCCCGATCCCGACGTGGCCTTGGCCTGCCAGCGCGAGCAGCGGACGCTGATCACGCTCGACTTGGATTTCGCGGACATTCGAGCCTACCCACCGGATCAATACTCCGGCCTGATTGTGTTGCGACCGCGACTCCAGGCCAAACCGTTCGTCCTGCGACTGTTGAGTCGACTGCTACCACTGTTCGAGCAGGAGCCACTCGACAAGTCGCTCTGGATCGTCGACGAGACTCGGTTGCGAATTCGCGGTGGGCCAGCCACGCCCTGAATACGTCGGCGAATCCGCTCACCGCATCATCAAGCACGGGAGGTTCGGCATGAACAGGGAAGAACGAATCGAGATCAATCCCGGTGTGTTGGTCGGCAAGCCGGTGATCCGTGGGACTCGCCTGGCGGTCGAGTTCATTGTGGGGTTGCTCGCAAAGAACTGGTCCGAACAGCAGATCATCGAGAACTACCCCGGCATCACCCACGAGGACATTTTGGCCTGTTTGCATTACGCGGCGGACAGGCTCCAGTCGGAACGCCCCCAATGACGGACCGACTCTTCGAGCCGTGGCGTGAGGCGTTCCTGCATGTCGTGCGACAACCGGAGTTCGCCGTGCCGCTCAAGGAATCTTCGCTCGTCGAAGACCTCAAGACGTGGACCACGTGCCTGACTTCGTGCGTCGTTTCGTCGTGCAGACAAATCGGTTGGCTGGCTGCCGCGAAAAGTCACCGGTTGGAGAAACTGCCGCTCCCCCGACAGGAGTATCTTGGCCTCGACATCATGGCTTTTCTGGCCGAATCCAGTCCGGGACGCTGGCGATTCCCCGTCGCCGTGTTTGAACTGGAGAACGATCGCTCGGATGATCGTGTCGCCTACTCGCTCTGGAAGGTACTCTGTGTCGGAGCGCCGCTGCGAGTGGTCTTCGCGTTCCGACCCGATTGGGAAAAAAGCCGCCAATCCCTGAATGCGATCCGGGCCGATGTCATCGGTAGTCTTGCCGTGGCGGATCGAGCAGCGATTACCGGTGAGGTGGTGCTGGTGATGGGCAAGCGTGGCGATGGGGAGACTTTTCCTCACGGCTACTTCAAGTTCTGGAAGCTCGATCCGAACGACGGGAAATTTGAGAAAGTGTAGGCGGTATACGATGAAGACCATGAGCCTCGAACTGCCGGACGACGCCTTTTCCGCGCTGCGGCGTTCGCCGGATGAGTTCCTGCGGGAGATGCGTTTCGCGGCGGCGGCACTTTGGTATTCCCGTGGCGAGATCTCCCAAGAGAAAGCGGCGCTGATCGCGGGACTGGACCGCACCGACTTTTTGAACGGACTCGCGCAGCGCGGGATGGATGTCTTTCGCGTGGACATGGACGACCTGCGCGAGGAATTGAACCGTGGCTGAACGACCGGTGGTCAACGCCTCGCCGTTGATCCTGTTGTCCCGCGCGAACTGGCTGCATCTCCTGCGGCTGGCGGGTGACACGATCGTGGTTCCGTCGGCTGTTGCCGACGAAATCCGGGCACGGGGTCCGAACGATCCGACGAGTGTGGCCCTGGCCACCAATGACTGGCTGACGATCGAAGATGCCGGTCCCGTTCCCCCCGTGATCTCCAACTGGGATCTTGGTCCCGGTGAATCGTCCGTGCTCGCGTGGGCGATGGGTCATCCCGGTTCGGAGGCGATCTTGGATGACCTTGCAGGGCGGCGCTGTGCCCGCTCGCTCGGGATTCCCGTCAGGGGGACGTTGGGTTTGGTGTTGGTCGCCAAACTGCGCGGAACCATCCCGGCTGCACGGCCCGTCATCGAAGCGTTGCGGCAGTCTGGAATGTATCTCTCGAACGCGGTGATCAAAGAGGCATTGAAACGGGTCGGTGAGTGAGCCTTACGATGATCGGAGTGATTTTCAAATGGCCAAGCTGAAACCGTGGTATCAAGTCGTCACTCCGCGAGAAGACCTGCGCGACAACCGTCCGCTCGACGCCTCGGAGTTTGCCGTTCACCTCGACCACATTCGCACGGGTCGTGATACGGTCTCGAAGGATTACACCGATCCCCCTCGGTTCTTCGAGCGAACCTACCTGACCGGCAGCCTGCTGGAGTTGGCGTCACAGATGGCTCGGCGACTGAACGGCATTCAGCTCGAAACGTCCGCCGTCTTCAACATGGCGACGCAGTTCGGTGGTGGCAAGACGCACTCGCTGACGACGTTGTTTCACCTGGCACGCCACGGGGACGATGTGAAGAAGTGGAAGGGAGTCGATTCGATCCTGCTCAAGGCGCAGGTCGATTCCATACCGATCGCGGCCACGGCGGTCTTCGTCGGGACGGAGTTCGATGCCCTTGTCGGACGGAAGGGGGACGGCGAACCAACCCGCAAGACTCCGTGGGGAGAGATCGCGTGGCAACTCGGCGGAGCAGAGGCGTTCGCCAAGGTCGCTCAGCATGACGCTCAGGGGATCTCGCCCGCCGGTGATGTCATCCGCGAGATGCTGCCCACCGGTCCGACGCTGATCCTGATGGACGAGTTGCTGAACTACATCAGCGCCGGTCGCAAGCTCGGGATGCGCGACCAGTTCTTCAACTTCCTTCAGAATCTGTGCGAGGAAGCCCGCGCACGGACGAACCTTGTGCTGTGCGTTTCGATCCCTCGCTCCGATCTGGAAATGAACCCCGACGACCAGCGCGACCATGACTCGATCAAGAAACTGTGCGATCGGCTCGGCAAAGCCATCCTGATGTCGGCCGACAAGGAAATGTCCGAGATCATTCGACGCCGGTTGTTCGAGTGGAATGGAATCAACGACGATGCCAAGAAGACCATCACGGCGTATGCCGAATGGGCGGCCGATCACTCGCCAGAGCTGGCAGGATTTGATCGCGATGGCGTCTATGAGCAATTCAAAGCGAGCTATCCGTTTCATCCATCGGTCATCTCAGTCTTTGAACGCAAATGGCAGAGCCTGCCCCGCTTCCAAAGGACGCGCGGAATCCTGCGGCTGCTGGCGCTGTGGGTGTCGCACAACTACCAGGAAGAGCATCGCCAGAACTCGCAGGAACCGCTCATCACGCTGGGTCTGGCTCCGCTGGACAACCCGATCTTTCGCGTGGCCCTGTTGGAACAGTTGGGCAACACGGACCTGGAGACTCCCGTCACCACCGACATCGTGGGCAAGCCATCGGAGTCTCACAGCCTGCCGCTCGACAAGGAGGCCACCGAGGCCGTGCGCAAGGCCCAACTGCATCGCAAAGTGGCCACCACGATCTTCTTTGAATCCAACGGGGGAATGAGTCAATCGCGGGCCGAGGCCACTGTCCCTGAAATCAAGACGGACGTGTGCGGACCCGACGTCAACACGACGGACATCGACACAGTGTTGGAGGGTCTGGCCAGCAGTTGCTTCTATCTGCAATGGGAGCGGAACCGGTATCGCTTCGGACTGGCGGCCAATTTGAATCAGGTGCTCGTCTCGCGCCGGGGCGGCGTCAAACCCAACGAGATCGACGACCGCATCCGCAAGCAGACCGAACTCCTGTTTGCCAAGAACTCTCTCGACGGAACCAAACATATCGACCGGCGGTTCTTTCCCGCCCGCAGCAACGATGTTCCCGAGGCTCCGCGCCTGACACTCGTCGTCTTGGGTTTGGATCACGTCGCCCAGGAGCGAAGCACGCTGACGTTGATGGAAACCATTGTGCGTGAATCCGGCACCAGCGGACGAACCTTCAAATCGGCACTGCTCTTCGCGGCTCCCGATCCCGCGGAGAACGTGCGCGACAAGGCCCGCGAAGTTCTGGCGTGGGAAGATGTCAACGACGACGACGAGACGAAGAAGTCGGTCGATGAGGGGCAACTCAAGCTGCTGTCTCGCAATCTCGCCAACGCCAAGCGAGATTTGGACGAGTCCCTCTTTCGGACCTACAAACACCTGTACCTGCTCGGCAAGGACAACACGCTGCGTCGCATCGACCTGGGCAGCATCACGTCGAGTTCTGCCGGGAGCCTCGTGGAGTTGTACGTGCGCGAACTGACCCGACTCGATGAACTCGTGGACGGCTTCTCGCCGAGGAAACTCGCGAACTGCTGGCCGTCAGCGATGACTGAATGGTCAACGAAGTCCGTGCGGGATGCGTTCTACTCGTCGCCGCAGTTGCCACGGTTGCTCAATCCCGACGCGGTCAAACGCATGATCTCCGACGGCATCCAACACGGTCTCATCGGCTACGCAACGAAGGATTCCACGGGACGCCTGCATCTCGACAAGTTGAAGGAGTCGCTGTTCGACACGGATGTCGAGATTTCCGACGATGTCTTCATCCTAAAAGGCGACGACGCGTTGAAGCTGAAGGAACCGCCCCGGCTGGACAAGCTGGTCATCAAGCCGGATCACGCAATGGTGAAGGTCGGCGAGCAGGTGTCGTTGACCTGCTCGGGAGTCGATCAGTACGCGGAACCGTTCGCCATCGGCCCCGTGACATGGACCGCAACCATCGGGACGGTGACTCCGCAGGGGTTGTTCACCGCTGGTCTGACAGGCGGCCTCCACACGGTAAAAGCCCAGATCGGTTCGTGCGAGACATTGGCCGAGGTCCGCATCACCGCCGAACACGAGACGCCACCGCCAGTCCACATGCCTCCCCCCGAACGATTCATCCGCTGGCATGGAACCGTTCCATCACAAAAGTGGATGAACTTCTACACCAAGGTGCTCAGCAAGTTCGCGAGCACACCGGGATTAAAGATCGAAGTCCGCTTCGAGGTGAAACTCGATCACGAACATGCCGACTCTAAAACCGCCGAGACTCGCTCAGGTCTGAAGGAACTCGGGCTGGATGATCGAGTGGATGTGGTTTGAAATCGCGCCGGACTTGGCGGCCGGGCAACTCGCCCAAGGTGGCGATGGCTCACTCCCTGCAAGTCCGCGATACCGACTTTGAGAAAGCGGAGTAGAATCCGATGAGGCAACCGTCCGAATCGATTCGCAGTGGATGGCAACGGTCCGAAGTCGTCAACGAAAAACCCCTTGTCTTGCAGGGAAAGCCTACAAAACAAGGGGTGTCCAGAACTCAAAAGGTACCCCCAGCGGGATTCGAACCCGCGACGGACGTCATGGCGATTTCTGGTGATTCGGTCAAGAGCGCTGCACCGGCGCTGCAATTGGGCGAGTTTCGCCCGGACTTGGAGCGGCTGATTGAACTGTGGCCGATGCTGGTTTCGGAGGACCGAGCGGCGCTGCTGGCCCATGCCGAGCATCTCGCCGCGCAGCGGATTGCAAGCGAGACTGGCTGAAGTGCCAGTCCCCGTGGTGGGCGTTCCGAAGGGTTTCGTGCCTCCCTTCCGTTCGGATGTCGGCAGCATCGTCGGGAGGGCTGGAATCATCGCCGGGACAGGGACGACGGAACGGATCATCCTGTCGGACGGGAACGCGGCAGACGCAACGCTGGACGCCTTCCACGACGTGCGACGCGGCGACAGTCCCGGCGGAGTTTGTTCAGAGATGACGCGGTTTGGATGGTGACGGAAAGCAGGTCCATTCGGAAGGGGGCGGGGTTGGCCCCCGTTTGGATTGTCCGGACATTGTTAGCTCCACACCGTGGAGTTTTTTCAAGTTGGCGAATTCTGCAAGCACCATCGCTGTCCTGTCATCTCACGGTGCCGGTGCCGCAGGACAGGAAGATGATTCCCAACAGCGAAGCCGCCCGGATCGCGGTCGAGATGTCGTTGCTCTCAAGGCGACGCTGGAGCAACTTCGCAAGAGAAGCGAAACCACCCGCAAGTTGGGCAGACGCGACGAATAGCACGCGGACGCGGTCTGGAGGCGAATTCCGCCTGATTCTCCGCAAACATTCGTTCAAGGCCCGTTGCCGCTGGCGCGCTCTCCTGGTGCGGTCCTGCTGATTGCGGCAGATTTTGCACCACGACGGCCGTAGTCCTTGCGCCCGGCTGCGGAGCTTGAACGCGGTGTCCAGTAATTGTCCGCGACATTTTGGACAGACCCGGAGTTCGCCGGGCATGGTCAAAACCGAGGTCGCGCCGTGCATTGGGCTCGGGTTCGCTTTCTGAATGCTGGCGAAACTGGCGTCCATATAACCACCCATTGCGCATAGGGTTGCCTGCAAAATCGTACCCAAGTGTACCGCGTTGATCATCAAGACAGAATCACGCTCAATCATCGCCGTTGTGCTCCACGTGGTGAGATGACGAAACCATGCCGCAGCAATTCAGGCCGCGTTCTTGCACGGAATTTTTCCGCGCCGGTGGAAAAATTTCGCCCGCCGTGGCAATAGGGTTAGATCTGGTCGAGTTGTTCGGCCGGGACAGAGCGTCAGCGAATGCCGCCAGACCCACGAAGGAACGTTCGGAGTCGACTATCAACCAATCCTCCCCGGCTTCCGCCGCGCAACCACTCTGGGCTGGTGGCATGGTCGACGCCTGCAGGGCGGGCCGGGCCAGTACGAACCAAACGCCC